>JAJYBW010000091.1 GCA_021778815.1 Acidobacteriota bacterium
CGCGATAACCTTCCAAACCCGAAACAGAATGGCGCCAATCCTTATGTTCCTACTAACGGGCCCGCTATTGGGGACATGATGGATTTGTTTAAGTTTAACAAGTCAGACAGATGATTCTAAGGTAGGTGTAAGCTTGTTATTATGGCGGGAGCGAAGGCTCTCGCCATGTTTTTTGCGGGGCATTTCAGTGGGCTTGTTTTTGGATTGCCGCAACGGCTTTGCCGTCTAATGTTTCTAGGGATGGTGCGGCGACAGGCGGAAGTCCCGCGAGGACTCGCGCGCGCAAGAATACTTCTCGGAACATCGCGCGGGTCAGCAGGCCCGTGTTCGTGTTCTGCAGCGACGGGTGGTACGTCGCAAGAATGTATTGACCGCCGGGTAGCGAATATTCTGCGCCGTGACGGAACACCAATGCTTTGCGATCGGAGATTTTTCCCGTCCGCAGCAGGTGGTTTACATATCCGTCGAACGCAATTTTTCCTAGGCATACGACCACGCGAAGATTTTTCAGGATCGAAATTTCTTCGTCCACAAACGCGGCGCAGTTTCGTATCTCCGTGGGCAGCGGTTTGTTGCCTGGGGGCGCGCATCGAACCACGGAAGTTATGCGCAGGTCTATTAGGCGCATTCCGTCACGACGCGATTGTGCCGTCGGCTGCGAAGCAAATCCCGTCAGAAACAACACTGGATAAAGGAAATTGCCGGATCCATCGCCGGTGAAGGGGCGACCGGTGCGGTTGGAACCGTGGGCACCTGGAGCGAGCCCTAGCGCCAGCACTCGAGCATCCGGATCGCCGAACGAGGGAACGGGTTTGCCCCAGTAGGTTTGATCCGCGTACGCGCGCCGTCGCACGCGTGCAATTTCCGCACAATAAGTGCGCACGCGCGGGCAAAGTTCGCACGCCTCAATGCGTGACGCAAGCTCATCAAACTCATTTGCCGCTGCGGCCTTCCCCTGCGCGGCTCGCAGGGAGTCGCTGCTGCTGGCGATCTCTTGCTGGTTCAAGAAGTGTTCGCGGGTCATAGTGAAAATTGTACGTTTTGTCCTTCCGGTTATCCTGCCAGTGCGGTGGCGAGTTGTGTTGCGCCTTCATTGTTGCCAGCGTGGAATCTTCTGCTGGAGCTCTACCGATGCTGGCGTCGTCAAGAGGTAAACTAGGCTTACTGCGCTCCGTTATGCGGGGGCTAGGGCAGTAGAACGAAAGAGGTTTGACGGTTGCATCCGATTGAAGTTCGTCCCAGTAGTTTGAAGCAGGCTGTGTTGCCTGGTTTGCTGTCGATCGCAATCGCGGCAGGTAGTTTCGGTTGTAAGGCAAAGCCCGCGCCGCCACCGCCAAGCCCTACGGCAAACGCCTCCGCAAGCCTGCCGGACGTCGGCGGTCAGAAAGCCATTGAATTGCGTCGCCTGCAGAGCGGCGTAGGCGCGACCCCGGAATTCCTGAGCGTCACCCTGCTCCCTGGCCGAGGCATGAACGTATTTCAGATCACCGCCTACCTTCCAGGAAGAGGAGAGGTTCCACTACTGGCATCGCAGTCGATCGATGCGGCTGCAAAAATCATGACCGGCGGCCCCGAGGATGCCCAGGGAAACAAGAGCTTCTCCATGGGAGGGGCGCTCCTGTTTCCATTCGCCAATCGTCTTGTAGGTCCCGTCACTGTCGACAAAAAGACCGGCGACCATATCCTGACCGCAACCTGGCATGGGCGCAGCGTGCCCGTCATCGCCAATTGGCACGGCAAACAGCCGGGAGCTCCCTGGTGCGCCATGCACGGACAAATGTTGGCGGCTAAGGCGGACAATGTTTCCGTCCAGTCGGATTCCGACACCGCCGCGGCCAACGCAGACTATCAGTTGCCGGCGAACGGTCACTGGTTTTCAGACAACGATGTGAAGGTCACGGTGGCGCTCGAGCGTGATACCGTCACTGCCATCGTGACGGCGACCAACCGTGGAGACAAAGCGGAACCGGTCGGCATAGGATGGCATCCCTATTTTCAGTTGCCCACCGCAATTCGAGCCAACGCGCGCGTCCGCATTCCATCCGCCATGCGAGTCGAGGTCAATAATTATGACGATGTATTTCCCACCGGTAAACTACGCCCTCTCGCGGGAACACAGTACGACTTGAACGCGCTGGAAGGTGGGCCACTGCCAGACACGCTGGTCGACGACTCGTATGTCGATTTGACCCGCAATGCGCAGGGGAATGCCGTTTCAGAAATTCGCGATCTCGGCTCCAATTACGGCATGCGGGTGACGGCGATGTCGCCGCACATTCGTGCGATTCAGGTGTATTCGCCCACGGACAAATCCTTTGTCGCTCTCGAACCGCAGTTCAACTATGGCGATCCATTCGGCAAAGAGTGGAACGGTGCGGATACTGGAATGGTGACTCTAGAACCGGGCGAATCGGTCACCTGGAAGGTGCAGTTGCAGTTGTTCCAGCCCGCGAACGACATGGTGGGACAAGCACCTCATCCCAATTTTCAGTAAGTATGCTTGAAGGAACGAAATCGGACTCCACAGTAAGGTTACTGAATCGCGCCCTCCGGTTTGACCCACTGTACGTAACCACCTACCATGGATGATAGGAAGGTCATCCTTTCGCTCCGCGCGAAACGGCCCGTGGCTGCTATCCGCCATGGCTCCAGGTTCGCCGGATCGGCAGACGACAAGCTCTTTTTCTGGAAGGCATACACCCCTTGAGTCCCACTGAATCGACCACCCCCCCACAGACCGGGGAAGAGACCCAGCCGCCAACGGAAATTGGCGCGCACGAATCGACACCTGTAAACGATCAGGATGCAAGTTCCCTGGTCGAAACTTCCGCAGAAGCGGCGCACGATCACGACCACTCCCACACGCACGATCACGGTCCCACCCTCAATCCTGAGTGCACCCGCCAGGTCGATGTTGAAGTCCCCGCCGATGAAGTGAGCCAAGCCTTCGCCACCGTGGTGAAGCAATACCGCCGTATGGCCCGCATTCCCGGCTTTCGCGCCGGCAAAGTTCCGGAATCGGTGATCCGCCGAAAGTTTGCCGATCAGATTCAGCAGGATGTACTGGAGCAGATTCTGCCGCCCAAGTTTCGTGCGGCCATCGAGCAACAGGGAATACAGCCAGTCTCCCAACCCCAGGTGACCAGCATGCACCTGGTCGATGGCGAGCCGATGCGATTCCAGGCCGCTTTTGAGGTGCTCCCGACCATCGACATCACCGGATACGAACAGGTCAAGGTCGATCGTCCGAATGCGACGCTTGACGATGCGGAATTCGAAGCAGAGCTGGCGCACGTGCGCGAGTCCCACGCCGTCATGGAGCCAGTTGAAGAAGATCGTCCGCTGGTCGATGGAGACTTTGCGCAGATTCGATTCACGGGTTTAGTCCACACCGGAGAGGGAAGCACTGAGGGTGACGCCGCCAAGCCGATTGAAGGCGATGACGCGACCGTCGAAATTGGCGGCCCCAACACGGTGGAAGCCTTCACCGACGCGTTGCGCGGAGCGAAAGTCGGACAGCAGATGCAGTTTGAAGTTTCCTATCCACAGGACTTCACCGAAAAACGTCTCGCTGGAAACTCGGTTGCGTATGACGTGGAAGTGAAGGGAATTCGCAAGAAGATTCTTCCGGAATTGGACGATGCCTTCGCCAAGCAGATGGGAGAGTACGAGACCATCGACCAATTCAAAGAGAAATTGCGCGAGCACATGGCGAACGAAAAGCGCCGCCATCTGGAGTCGGAAGCGAAAGACAAACTGATCGGCTCGTTCGTCGAACGCTTCCAATTCCCGGTGCCGGAGTCTTTGCTGCAGCAGCAGATTGATGCGCGACTGGATCGCGGATTGCGTGCTCTCGCAGCCCAGGGCATGACCACCGAACAGATGCGCAATCTCGATTTCACGCGGCTTCGCACCGCACAAAGGGAGTCCGCGATGAATGAATTGCGCGGTTCGCTCATCTTGGATCGAATTGCGGCAGTTGAGAACATTGAAGTTGTCGATGAAGAGATGGAATCGCAATTGCAACTGTTGGCGTATCAGGCACGGGAACCGATCGAAGTACTGCGGAAGCGTTTGACTGAGGATGGTGGGCTGACTAGAATCCGAGAACAACTACGTAGAGAGAAGACAGTGAACCAACTCTTCGAGAGGTTGGCCGCCTAAAGTTTTTGGGGTATGGGTCGATGGATTTACCGGAGACCCGCAACCGCGAGAGAGGCAATAAGGTAACGGTATGGGTTTAGTTCCAATGGTGGTAGAGCAGACGAGTCGGGGCGAGCGCGCCTACGATATTTATTCTCGCCTGCTACGCGATAACATCATTTTTCTGGGTACTCCGATCGACGATCAGATCGCAAATCTCATCATCGCTCAGATGCTATTTCTCTCCGGTGAAGATCCGGATAAGGATCTGCAGCTGTACATCAATTCTCCCGGAGGCTCCATTTCCGCCGGGCTTGCAATTTACGACACGATGCAGTTCATCAAGAACGACGTCGTGACCTATTGCATTGGACAAGCGGCCAGCATGGGAGCATTCTTGCTGATGTCGGGCACCAAGGGAAAGCGGTTTGCACTGCCGAACTCCCGTATCCTGATCCACCAGCCGTCCATGGGCGGACTGTCGGGCCAGGCCACGGATATTGATATTCACGCTCGCGAGATCCTTCGCATTCGTGAAATTACCAATCGCTTGATGTCCAAGCACACCGGTCAGCCGATTGAGCGGATTGAACGGGATGTAGAGCGCGACTTTATTATGAACGCGCCGCAATCCAAGGAATATGGCATCATCGACGAAATTATTGACAGGCCAAGGACGTAAACTGGGGTCGAGCTCGAAAGCGGGCCGGGACCGGTGGTAGTAAGGAGACGCAAAGATGAAGACACGCGCGGGTTCCGACGATGTTCTACGGTGCTCGTTCTGCCATAAATCGCAGGACGCGGTAGCCAAGCTGATTTCCTCGCCCAGTGATTATCCTCGGGCTTATATCTGCGATGAATGCGTTGCCGTTTGCAACTCCATTCTGGAAGACGATAAGAACGAGGCACGCCCTGCCGCCGCTCCGGCGCATCTGCCCAAACCCCAGGAAGTGAAAGCCTTCATGGATGAGTATGTGATTGGGCAGGAGACGACCAAGAAGAAGCTGGCTGTCGCCGTCTACAACCACTACAAGCGCATCCAGATGAACCGCGCCCGTACCAACGACGTGGAGCTGACCAAGTCGAACATCCTCTTGATCGGCCCGACCGGCAGCGGCAAAACTCTGATGGCTCAAACACTGGCGCGCACTCTGGATGTTCCGTTCGCCATTGTCGACGCCACCACCCTGACGGAAGCTGGATACGTCGGTGAAGACGTTGAAAATATCATCCTCAAGTTATTGCAGGCTGCCGACGGCGACGTAGCCCGTGCCCAGACCGGCATCATCTACATCGACGAAATCGACAAGATCGGGCGCAAGGATGAAAATCCTTCCATCACTCGCGATGTCTCCGGTGAAGGTGTGCAGCAGGCGCTGCTCAAGATTCTTGAAGGTACCGTCGCCAATGTTCCTCCGCAAGGCGGACGCAAGCATCCCCACCAGGAATTCACTCCTGTCGACACCACCAATATTCTCTTCATCTGTGGCGGAGCGTTTGTCGGCCTGGAGCGTGTCGTTGGCCGTCGCGCCGGCAAGAAGGCGCTGGGCTTCAAGGCCATCTCTGACCGCGATGGTCAGCCAGCCAACGTCATTCCCTCCTTGCGCGATACCGAACTGCTACGCCAGACCGAACCGCAAGACTTGATCAAGTTTGGATTGATTCCGGAGTTTGTCGGACGTCTGCCTGTGATTGGAATTCTGGACGAGCTGGATGAAGCTGCGCTGGTGGAAATTCTGGTTAAGCCGCGCAACGCCATCATGAAGCAGTATCAGCGCATGTTTGAATACGAAAACGTGCGCTTGACCTTCAGCCCGGATGCGGTGGGCGCCATCGCGCGCGAGGCCTTGCATCGCAAGGTGGGGGCCCGCGGGCTGCGTATGATCCTTGAGGAATTGATGCTCGATCTGATGTATCACCTGCCCAGCAACAAAAAGGTCAGGGAGATTGAGATTACGGCCGACATGGTTCAGAAGCGCGATCTTTCCGTTACCTTGCTCGAGAAGGCTGGATAGCGCCTCCACCCCCAATCAGTTCGCAAAAAAAACAGGCCTGCAGCTTTTGCTGCGGGCCTGATGTTTTTTCGCAGCGCTTCCGTTTACGGTCCAAACTGGGTCACAAACAAAAGATTCACATTGCTTGGATTGGTAAAGCTGGGGAAAGCTCCGGTCGTAGTTCCGGCGACGTAGGCATGCTTCTCTGCATCGGTTGCGACATAGACCAGCGCCGAGGCTAACGACGTTCCCCACGGAATGTCGTACCCGGTGCCAAATTGCTGCAACCACACCGCCGCTCCGGTCGAGGTTACCTTGGCCACAAACACATCATTCGTTGCCGCCGGGTTGGTGCTTGAAAAGAAGGGATGGTACATGCTGCCGCCCATCACCACATTGCCGGCCGAATCGACAGCCACATTGCCTGGGATACATGATTGTGACGCGCCAAATTCCTGCCGCCATTGCTGAGTGCCGGTGCCATTCGCCAATTCCGCGACGGTGCACTGGCTATATCCGGAGCTGGCGTCGAGCCCTCCCAGGAAAATGTCTCCCTGCGCATCCAGTGCAACCTGGGTGTAGGTCTGGTTCTGGTAGCCATACCGCGAAAACGTCACCGGCGCCTGCTGCCACTGGAATGTTCCATCTGTCCCGCTGAGTTTGGCGACCTGGTAGGTGGTTCCGCTGGTGTTGCCCGCTCCCTGGAAATCGCCGACCGCGATCACATTGCCGGAGGGGTCCGCGGAGACCCCGGTGACAAAGTAATAGACCCCGCTCGAGCTGTTTCCCTGGGTCCACATCACGGTACCGGTGGCGCTGGCCAATTTACTGACGTAGCCCAGCTGGACGCGGCCTACATTGGAGCCCCGCGCCACGTTCACGCCCCCCACAATCAAGTTTCCCTGGGGATCGACTGCAAGGCTGGTCGCCTGGCTGGGCCCGTAGGATTTAAATTGTTGAATCCAAACAGTTTGACCGGACGGATTTATCTTGATGACGACACTTTGCGGTGAGCCGGTGGGAGCAAACCCCGGAAACGCTCCATAGGTGAATCCAGCAACGTAAATGTTCCCCTGGGGATCTGTCGTAACTGCGTTGGGATAATCCCCGTTTCCAGTGCCGAACTGTTGCGCCCACACTCGATTGCCGGAGCCGTCGAACTTGACCACCGCGATTTGAGCCGATCCGTTGTTGGAGAACCCCGGAAATGCGCCGTACGTCTGATCCAGCACAATTACGTTGCCTTGCCCATCCGTAGCAACGCCATAGGCAGCGTCTCCGTTGCGGGAGTGCGTGCCCACATAGCCGGTACCGTACTGCTGCAGCCATCCTTGTGTGGAAGCTGCGGGAAAGGTGACCGAGTCGGCAGGAGCGGGCCCCACAGGGCCATACACACTGCTGCCGCAGCCGGTCATACTAAGTAGCAGGGGAACGGCCCAGACCGCGTGCGCGGCACGTTTGCGGTTTAGCCAATTGGGGGACATGTTCGTCGACCTCCAGAACATCACAGTAGCACGGAAATTCGACTCCCAGCGCCCCAAAACGTCAACCAGGAACCTACCTGATTTTCATGGAATTTCACGGGTGTATCCTCGAATTAATTGCGCATCCCTACGGACGGAGCAGCATCGAGCAAAGTATGCAAATCTCGGAATCTGTGACCGCAACAACTCGGCAGCTTGGCAATTCTGACATGCAGATCACAGCCATCGGCTTTGGCGCCTGGGCCATCGGCGGAGGCGACTGGCAGTTCGGCTGGGGATCGCAGGACGACAACGATTCTGTCGCCGCGATTCAGCGCGCTCTCGATCTGGGCATCAACTGGATCGATACCGCCGCTGTCTATGGCCTGGGTCATTCTGAAGAAGTGGTGGCTCGCGCCCTCGAAGGGCGGCGGCAGAAGCCGTACGTCTTCACCAAGTGCTCGATGATCTGGAGCAAGGAATTCTTGCAGACCAAGGATCAAATCCATCGCAGCCTGAAGCGTGATTCAGTCCGCCACGAACTGGAGTCGAGCCTGCGCCGCCTGAAGCTGGACGTGATCGATCTCTACCAGATCCACTGGCCCGATCCCGAAGATCAAATCGAGGAGGGATGGGAGACGCTGGCGAAATTGAAACAGGAAGGGAAGGTGCGATACATCGGCGTGTCGAATTTTTCGGTCGCTCAAATGGAGAGCATCTCGAAGATCTCGCCGATCACTTCGTTGCAACCACCGTATTCCATGTTGAACCGCGGCGTTGAAAAAGAAATCCTCCCGTACTGCCAGCAGCACAATATTGGCGTGATCAATTATTCGCCGATGGTGTCGGGTCTGCTGACTGGGGCAATGACCAGGGAGCGCGTGGCCCAGCTTCCGCAGGACGATTGGCGTCGCAACAACGCCAGGTTTCAGGAGCCGCAACTCAGCCGTAACCTTAAGCTGGTCGAACTGCTACGGGAAATTGGTGGCGCGCACGGGCGTTCTCCTGGAGAAGTCGCGATCGCGTGGACTTTGAATAACCCCGCAGTGACGGCCGCAATCGTCGGCGCGCGCAATGCGAAGCAGGTGGACGGAATCATCGGAGCAGCAACCTTCCGGCTGCAGCCTGACGAAATTGCGAGTATCGAGGATTTCCTGACTGCAAATCCAGTACCGGCGAAGCCGAACAAGTAAGCCACCCATTCGACTATCCTGATGGCTATGCCTAAAGGTGAAGCTGCGCGTCCGAAATTGAAAAGCTCTGAAACCTCGACCGCGTCATCGAACCAACCGCGCCGATTGATCGGAGTTCACCTCTCGACCACCGGCGGTGTCGCCGGTGCGGTTCGCCGCGCCCCGGAAGTTGGCGCCAACACGTTGCAGATTTTTTCTTCCAGCCCGCGCATGTGGCGAGCGTCCAAGGTCACGGCGGATCAGGCCAGCGCGACCCGCGCCGCGCGAGAGGAATTGGGCGTCGGCCCGCTGGTCATCCACACCAGCTACCTGGTCAACCTCTGCAGCCAGTCATCTGAGGTCTGCGAGAAATCGGTGCTGGCATTTCGTGGCGAGATTGAACGCGCTCTCGCCCTGGGTGCGGAATACCTCGTTGTTCATCCCGGCTCCTACCGCGGTATGACGCGCAAGCAGGGTCTCGAATTGGCCGCCAAATCCATCCAGAATGCCATCGCCGGCCTGCCCTGGCAGCAGACGCCGTTCCATATTCTGATCGAAAATACCGCAGGTGCGGAATTCTCTCTCGGCGGTTCGTTCGAGCAGGTGGCGGAACTGATCGAGCATCTTCGCCCGCACGCGCCAGTGGCCGCGTGCCTGGACACTTGCCACACCCATGTTTCCGGCTATGACATCGTCAGCGAGGCCGGATGGGCGGAGACGATGGCGCAGATTGAGAAGACCGTCGGCTTTGAAACCGTGCGCGTCTGGCACTGCAACGATGCCAAGGCGGAGCGAGGTTCCAAACTTGATCGGCACCAGCATATCGGGGAAGGGAAGATCGGCCTGGATCCGTTTCGCCGTCTGCTGCGCGAGCCGAAATTTTCCCACGCCGCATTCATCGCCGAAACGCCCGTCGACGCCCCTGGCGATGAAGAGCGCAACGTTCTCACTCTGCGCGGATTGGCCGGCTCGCTTCTGCCGCACTGATGCGCGAATATCCCCTGCAACCTCGCTGTCCGCCTAACAAATGAAGAACCCAATGGTGTAGCTGTGCGAACAACTGAAATTCTTATCGTCTCGCCGTCCCATTTAGAATCAAACCAGTATGTCGAATACAGAATCCAGCCAGCCATCTGCCCCTGCAGCGACGGACCGAACGCCGCGCTATAGCCCTGCCGAGATCGAACCGCGTTGGCAGGCATTGTGGGACGCGCAGCCGGACCTCTACGCCGCCGAGCCGCCCACCAGCGGCAAGCAGAAATACTACGTGCTGGAGATGCTGCCGTATCCTTCCGGCCAACTTCACATGGGGCATGTGCGCAACTACGCGATTGGCGATGCCCTGGCGCGGCATATGTGGATGCGCGGCTACAACGTGCTGCACCCCATGGGCTGGGATGCCTTCGGTCTGCCGGCGGAAAACGCGGCGCTAAAAAACAACACGCCCCCACGCGACTGGACCCTGGCGAACATCACCGCCATGCGCGGACAGATGAAGCGCCTTGGCTTGAGCTATGACTGGCAGCGGGAAATCACCACGTGTCTGCCGGATTATTACCGCTGGAATCAGTGGTTCTTTTTGAAGATGTACGAGCGCGGCCTGGCCTATCGCAAGCACAGCAAAGTGAACTGGTGCCCGCAATGCGCTACTGTCCTGGCCAATGAGCAGGTGGTGAACGGTTGTTGCTGGCGGCACGAGGAAACCATTGTCGAGCAGCGGGAATTGGAGCAATGGTTTTTCCGCATCACAAATTATGCCGACGAACTGCTGCGCGATTAGATC
>JAJYBW010000092.1 GCA_021778815.1 Acidobacteriota bacterium
CACCAGGATGTCATTGCGCGTTTCCATTTGCCGCTGGTCGAACGCGCCCGGGTGCACGGCGTTGCCTTCACAGCATACGTTGCCGCCGTGTGTGGGCACCGGATTTATAGGATCGTAGTTAAATTTGTCCCCGACATCTTGCTTTGGGGGAGCTACGGATAAGGAACCATCCCCATACAGACTGTTCGCTTTGCCGTCGCTCGCCAGGTAAAAGCTCAGCGGCTGCGCGCCCTCCGGAGGCCATGTGTTTGCTGTCTCCCAGCGATTTTCTCCCATCACGTAGTAGCGAACTTTGGGCATCGTTTCCAGTACGTGATTATCTTCGCCCTTCAGGAAGTGATCGAACCAGCCGTACGTCAGCGCGTCGACATTAATATGCGCATCGCCCATGTCGCGCTCGCCGATCACAGTATGGTCCGTAGCCCGCCAATAGCCGCAGTGGCCTGTGGGTGCAATTACCGCGTACTGTTCGTTGGCAATGTCGGGGCGCGCGGTCTTGCGCACGAAGTTAAAGGCCGCCAAATTGGGCCCGATCGACACGTCGTACCACGACATCCACCAGAAGCCTGGCACGTTGATCTTCATGCTGTCGTTCCACAGGCCGCCCTTGTACCACGCGGGATCGTTCGGAGCGCGCTCGATCATGGCGCCACGGGTCGCGATCCCCGGCATATGGTCCGAGAAAATCCCCTTAGGCCCATTCACCGCTTTAATGATGTCCATCTCCGGCAAATGCCACAGTGCTTTCGACCAATCGACAGAAGGGAAATGCGGAGCAAGATCGAATGCTCTCGACTCTTTGATCAAGTCGGCCTGCGACGTGTTGCCGGGAAACATGGGTCGCACCGAATTCTGCACGTCATACAGCCAGTCGATGAACAGCATTTGGACTGCGCCGCCGCGATACCAGTTTCCCTGCTCGTAATAGGGCCCAACGCGACCCACGCCGGCGCCGAACCCCATCGGGATAAACGCCGCGTCTGCTGGATTTCCCATGGCGGTCACCGCCAGCTGCCACTCCGCGGTCGACGAGCATCCGATGGTTCCGACCTTGCCGTTCGACCATGGCTGTTTTGCAATCCAGGAAAATTCGTCGTATCCGTCACTCAGCGGCGGCCCAAGGATGTCGTAATTTCCCTGCGAAAAAAACTGCCCACGCTCATTGATCTCAACATAAGCATAGCCGCGCTTCACCGCATTCAACTCCGCACTCATATTGCGGGGCGCACCCAGATCAATGTCCCAATAGTTAAAGTTGTAAGGCGTACGGACAAAAATAGTTCCGTATTTTTTCGATTCGTCTTTCGGGCGATAGATGTCGGCGGCCATCAACGTGCCATCGCTCATCGGGATCATCACCTTTCGATCGATAGTGGCGACGGACTCGAGTTCTTCTTCCAACGCGTTGTTCTCCGCGATCTGTGCCTCCTGGGAACGGCCCCTGCCTTGAGCAGACAGGTTTGGCGGAGCGCAAAGAGTGGTTATCAGAAAGGCTGAGGCAAGCAGGGAGCAGGCAAGTGTAGGTCGCATCTCCAGGTCTCCATAACGGGCGTTTGCGAACCATGCCCGAATCGCAACGTAAGTCTATTCGTCTTCTGCAGGCAACTCAAAATTGATCAGGTTCTTGCGGAATCCATGGGTTTTCCAGGCGCCGAAGCTGATTCCGACAGCCATCCAGATGACACCCGCCAGGATTGCCGTGTGGCTCAGGTTCAACCACAGCAATAGGCAAATACAGAATCCCGTCACTGGCGGAATAAAGTGGGTGATCTTCTTTTCTTCTGCGCGAACAAAGTAGTGAACGAAGGCGGCGGCGTTGACGCCCATAAACGCGATCAGCGCGCCGAAGTTCAACATCTCAGCTCCCAGTGCATAGCTCATGATGAAAGCTCCGCCCAGCGCGATCAGACCGACGCAAATCACATTGTTTCGCGGGACATGGCGCTTCGGATCGACTTTGCCGAAGAATGATTTTGGTATTGCTTCGCTTCGACCCATGCCGTACAGCAAGCGGGCTGCGCCCAGTTGCGCGCCCATGCCAGAGCCGAAATTCGCCACCAGCAGCGTAAACCCGACAACGATAAACATGGGGTGCCAGGCACGCGCGGCGACGTGAACGAACGCCGTGTCCACGTTCGGGAAGGCTTCCGACGCCGGCCAAATGAGCTGTGCCGCGTATACCTGGATGGCCGAAAGAATGCCGATCACCAGGCAGGTCAGCACCGTTGCCAACAGAATATTTCTTCGCGGATTCTCAACTTCCTCCGACAAAGTCGAAATACCGTCGAAGCCGATATAGGTCAGCACTGCAATCGAGGTCCCACCAAGGACTGCTTTGGTGTTCCACGTAGCGGGGTCATAAAACGGGTGCCAGAAGTAGCCGGCTCCGCCGGTATGGCCGAAAATATATCGCGCGGCTACCACGAAAAAGATTGCGATCACCACGCCCATGGCGACTGCCAGGCCAAAGTTGACGCGAGCGCTGCTCTTCACGCCCTGTATGTTCAATCCGGTGAAAATCGCCGCGAAGCAGATTGCCCACGCCCAATAAGCAACGTGCGGTGCGAACACATGTGCCTGTTGGCTACACCAGATAATGCAGATCATGGGATTCAGCAGGTAGTCCATCACCATGCCCCAACCCGTAATGTAGCCCAACGCAGGACTGATTTCCTGGCCGACGTAAGTGAACGCGGAGCCGGCGCTGGGATAGACCCTCGCCATGCGGCCATAACTGATGGCCGTAAACAGCATGGCGACCATTGCAATCAGAATGGTAGTGACCGCATACCCATGACTTCGGTCGGTGAGCACACCGAACACAGACATGGGGGCGACCGGCTGCACCACAATCACGCCATAAAGAACCAAATCCCACAGGGTGAGACTGCGACGCAAACCAGCAGCGCTTCCGACCGGAGCGCTGTTATTGTTCTCCATGGACGATCCTTAGCGAAGTTTTTGTATTCCTTCCAATGTAAACGGTTCGTGCATCGTTTTATTGCTGAATCTTTGTTTCCGCTTTGGCCGGTCCTTTGGCCACCTGGGCCGGTGTCGGCAGCTGCGCGGTGTTCCAGCCTCCACCCAAAGAACCCACCAGTTCCACCGCGCCCATCATCTGTTCTACTTGCAGATTGGCCAGGGTCTGCTGATCGCCCAGCAACGTTGTCTGCAACAAGACCACATTGATATAAGGATCGAGGCCAGTTTCATAGCGGCCGATTTCCAGATTCAGGGCGTCCTCGGCGGAGGCTACGGCTTGTCTTTGCTGCTGGATTTGCTGCGACAGGATACGGACTTGGGCCATGTAATCTTCCACCTGCTGGAACGCCGTCAATACGGTCTGGCGGTAGTTGGCAAGGTCTGCGTTGTAGATCGCAACATATTCGTGGAGCGTCGGGTTCAGAGCGGCATTAAAGAGGGGCACGGAAATTGTAGGCCCGATCGACCAGAAGCGGCTGGGCCAGTCTAGTAAATGAGAAAATGCCGAGCTTTGCGTGCCTCCGCTGGCAGAAAGAACCAGGTTGGGATAGAAGGCAGCATAAGCCACGCCGATTTCAGCATTCGCCGCGGCCATGGTACGTTCCGCTGCCGCGATGTCTGGCCTGCGCTCAAGCAGCTGCGACGGTATTCCAATCGGAATCGGCGGCGGAGCGACCGTGAGAGGCCGGACGGGAATCGAGAAATTCGATGCTTGCCTGCCAACCAGAACCGCAATCGCATGCTCATATTGCGCCCGCAGAATGCCAAGGTTTGTGGCTGCGGATTCGGCGCTATGCAGCGTGCTCTGCGCCTCCACTACGGAGACTTTGTCGTCCACGCCCGTCTCATACAGGGTTTGCGTCAACTCTAGTGTTTTCCTGTCCGCTTCCACTGTTTCCGTATATAGACGGACAAGCGCATCCTGCCCATGGATTTCAAAGAAGTATTCCGCCAGCGCGACCTGTTCGCTCAACCGCTCATTTTCCAGATCGGCTGCGCTCACCTGCGCGCTGTATTCAGCCGCATGCACGGTATTCCGGATTCTGCCCCACACATCCGGCTCCCAGGATACGGTTGCGGGGAGCTGATACATCGTGAACAGCTTGCCTGTGTTGGCGGTTGTGGAATTCGTCAGGTTGCCTGAGGAGAGCGAGCGGGTAAAGGAAGGAGCTCCCGTAGCAGTCGGATAATATAGCGCCCGCGCCTCGCCGACCAGCGCCCGGGCTTCCATGAAATTCTGAAAATACAATTTGATGTTCTGGTTGTTGATGTTCAGCTGATCTTCCAGGGCGTTCAATTCCGGTTCGTGGAAGACTTCCCACCAGTTGCCTCGCAGCATCGCGTCCTGCGGCTGCGCAACCGTCCAGGTCCCCGCGTCCGCGTTCTGCACCGCTTGCGCGGGCGGCGTCTCCTTATATACGGTCGGGGCCTGCGTGACAGGCGCGTGATACTTCGGTCCAACGACACACCCGGTCATCGCGCAGCACATCAGCGCCATGCCCCATACACAAATCGAACGCAATTGGCGCCGCGCAGTACGAGCGCGTTGCATGTTCACTGCTGCTTTCATCTTGTCGACGTTCTTCATAAAGAATCCTGCCTGCTTCATCCTCTCGGCCCACACGCAACTGTGAGCCGAAGCACGTTCTACATCCAAGTCGCTTACGACGTCGCTTCGCCCAAAGGTGCCGCGAGCGTGTCGTGAGTTCTCCCCAACATGCGCAGCCGCAAACGGTCCATGTACAGATAAATCACCGGCGTGGTGTACAAGGTCAACGCCTGGCTGACGATCAAACCACCCACGATGGTAATTCCCAACGGCCGGCGCAATTCCGAACCCGTTCCAGTTCCGAAAGCCAGTGGAAGGGCACCAAATAGCGCCGCCATCGTGGTCATCAGAATGGGACGGAACCGCAGCATACACGCTTCAAAGATCGCATCCGCAGTGCTCATGCCTTCGCGCTCGGCCACCAGGGCAAAGTCGATCATCATGATGGCGTTTTTCTTCACAATGCCGATCAGTAGCACAATTCCGATAATGGAAATTACATTCAAATCAATCTTGAACAGCATCAGCGCCAGCATCGCTCCCACGCTGGCCGAAGGCAGCGTGGAGATGATCGTCAGCGGGTGAACCAGGCTTTCATACAGGATCCCAAGCACAATATAGACAGCCAGCAGTGCCGTCACCACCAGGATGGGCTCTGTCTTTAGCGATTGCTGGTAGGCCTGCACTGTGCCGGCAAAAAATCCGCGCAGGCTCGACGGCGTGTTCAGTCGTTGCTGCATCTGGTTAACCAGCCGCGTCGCATCGCTCAGAGACATCCCCGGAGCTAGGTTGAATGACACAGTCACAGATGGGAACAGACCCGTGTGATTCACTTGCAGCGGCGTGCTGCCTGCTTGGGCTGTGGCGACAGCGTTCAGTGGAACGGTGCCATTTGTGTTTGCCGAGGGGTAAATGTAATTCAGTCCCTCTGGCGATTGCCAGTATTGCGGAGCCACCTCCAACACTACGTAGTATTGATTCAGCTCCGTGTAGATCAGCGAAACTTCGGACTGCCCAAACGCGCTGTACAGACTCGAGTCCAGGGATTGTGAAGTGAGTCCGAGTCGAGCCGCCGTGGCGCGATCATAGGTAACATATTCTTCCAATCCTCCATTCTGCTGGTCCGTGTTGACATCCTGAAAGCCTGGAAGCTTCTTCATGTTTTCCAGCAGAATCGGTCCCCACTTCGTCAGGTCCTGCACATTATCGGATTGCAGCGTGTATTGATAGAGCGCCGCACTCATTCGCCCCCCAATGCGCAAATCCTGCGCCGCCTGTAGGAACGCGGAAGCTACGGGAAGCCGGTTGAGTTTCGGTCGCAGCCGATTAATGATCTGCGCCGCGCTGACTTTTCGCTCATCCAGCGGCTTCAGCGCAATGTAAATGAAACCGCCATTCCCGTTGCCCACATATGCGTTCACGTTCGCAACCGCAGGATCGGCCTTGATGACGCCAACTAATCGCTTGATGGAGTCGTTCATCACCGCAAAGGAGGCATCCTGCGGGCCCTGAACGGCGCCAATCAAGGCTCCAGTATCCTGTTGCGGAAAAAAACCCTTTGGAATCTCAACCATCACCACCACATTCAGAGCAATCACCAGCAGCAGCACAATCAATGTCAGGAATGGATTGTCCAATACCCAGGTCAGCGAATGGCGATAGGTCGACAACATTCCTTCGAAGAACCTTTCGCTCGTCCGGTACATTGCCCCGTGCTTTTCTGTTTTATGCTCCTTCAGGATGTACGCGCACATCATTGGCGTGGTGGTCAGGGAGATGACCATCGAGATGATAATTGCAGTGGACAGCGTGACTGCGAATTCACGGAACAGGCGACCCACAATGCCGCCCATCAACAAAATGGGGATAAAAACCGCAATCAGCGACATGCTGATGGTGAAGATGGTGGATCCAATCTCTCGCGAGCCCTTTAACGCCGCAGCAAACGGAGTCATCCCCTGTTCCAGATGGCGCGAAATGTTTTCCATCACAACAATCGCGTCATCCACCACAAACCCGGTGGAGATGGTCAACGCCATCAGCGAAAGGTTGTCGAGGCTGTAGCCAAACACCCACATCACCGCGAAGGTACCAATCAGCGACACCGGCACCGCGACCGTAGGAATCAGCGTCGAATGCCAGTTTCGTAGAAACACAAACACGACCAGAATCACCAGCAGAACGGAGATGACCAACGTCTGTTCCACGTTGCTGACCGAGGCCTTGATCGTCGTCGTCCGGTCGAGGACCACCGTGGTGTGGATACCCTGCGGAAGAATGTCTTGCAAAAAGGGAAGTTGGCTGTGGATCAATGCGTTGGTCGCAATAATGTTAGCGCCCGGCTGGCGAAAGATGATCACTGTGACCGAGGGAATGCCATTTAGATATCCGGCATTGCGAATGTTCTGCGCTGAATCCACGACCTCCGCCACATCCGACAAGCGAACAGCCTGGCCGTTGTGGTAGCCAATAATCAGGGGCCTGTACTGGGCCGCTTTTGAAATCTGGTCATTGTCCAGAATGTCCGCGGTGATATTGTCGTCGGAGAGTTGCCCTTTCGCCAGATCGGAATTCTGCAAACTTAGAACCGAACGCACGCTGTTCATTGTGAGTCCGTAGCTGTTGAGCTGTGCGGGGTTGACGTCCACTCGCACCGAAGGTAAAGATCCGCCGCCGACGATCACCTGTCCCACTCCCTGAATCTGGGAGAGCTTTTGCATCATGACCGTGGAGGCTTCGTCGTAGAGCTTTTCTTTGTCGTACTTCTCTGAAGTCAAGCCAAGGATCATAATCGGCGCATCGGAGGGATTGGTCAGCCGATAGCTTGGATTCGCTGGAAGATTGGCAGGCAGATAGGTTCGCGCCGCATTGATCGCCGCTTCCACGTCCCGCGCCGCGCCGTTGATGTCGCGGCTAAGGTCGAATTGCAGTGTGATCGAGGTGTTCCCAAGCTGGCTCGACGACGTCATCTCGGTGATGCCCGCGATATGTCCAAGTTGGCGCTCCAAGGGTGTGGCCACGGAAGACGCCATGATTTGAGCACTTGCCCCAGGCAGGCTGCCTTGGACGGAGATTGTAGGAAAGTCGATCTGGGGCAGGGGAGAAACCGGCAGCACCGTGAAGGCAATCGCCCCCGCAATTGCGATTGCAATGGTCAGCAGCGTGGTCGCGACCGGGCGTCGGATGAAGGGTTCAGAGATATTCATGCCGGACCTGCCTGCGGTTCCTTCTCCTGGCTGCGCATTTTCTTGGAGTGCGCAAAGCGCCGCGCCAGATTATCGAAGAAGATGTAGATCACCGGCGTTGTATACAGAGTCAAGACTTGGCTCAACAGCAGGCCGCCTACCATCGCAATACCCAGCGGCCGCCGGATCTCCGATCCATAGCCATGACCAAAGGCCAGTGGAATCCCCGCCAGCAAAGCCGCCATCGTGGTCATCATGATGGGGCGGAATCGCAGCAGGCAAGCATCGTAAATAGCGTCTGTCGCATTCTTCCCGTGCTGCCGCTCGCCCTCCAGCGCAAAATCAACCATCATAATGCCGTTCTTCTTCACAATGCCGATCAGAAGAATAATGCCGATAATGGCCACGACGCTCAGGTTCTGACCGAATAAGATGAGCGCCAATAGCGCGCCGACACCGGCCGACGGCAATGTCGAAAGAATCGTGATCGGATGGATAAAGCTCTCGTACAGGACTCCAAGAACGATATACACGGCTACCAGAGCAGCCAGGATCAGCAGCGCCTCGTTCGATTGCGAACTTTCAAACGCCGCCGCCGTTCCCTGAAAGGCTGCCTGTACCGTCGGTGGCATGTTTAGGCTTTTTTGCGCTGCATGAATGGCGGTAATAGCGCTGCCCAGGGCTGCATTCGGCGCCAGGTTGAACGAAACCGTAACGGCGGGAAATTGCCCTTGATGATTGATTGACAGTGATTCGGTGGTCTTGACGAAATGGCTGAAAGCGCTGAGTGGGACCGCATTGCTGAGTGTCGTGCTGGTCGACGTGTTCGGCGAACTGGCGCCAGAAGAGTTAGTGCTTTGTCCGGTCAGCGCGGTCGTCGGCGGGCTCAGAATGCCGGAGGATGGCGTGTAGAGTGCGCCGGTCGTTGTGGCGTTCGAGCCAGCCGAGGCCGAGGCCGAGGACGCGTAGGAAGAAGCTGCACCAACCCCTGTCGCCCCGGAGGATGCATTGGACTGGATGTAGATCTTGTCTAGCTTCTCTGGGTCTTGCTGAAATTGCGGCTGCGCTTCCAGGATGACGTGGTACTGGTTCAATTGCGTATACATGGTGTTGAACTGGCGCTGCCCAAAGTTGTCGTAGAGCGTGTTGTCGATGGTTGCCGGCGTAATGCCAAGCCGAGAAGCCGTCACGCGGTCGATCGCCAGCGTCACCGCAAGTCCGCCCGTCTGCTGATCGGTGGCCACATCTTCCAGTTCCGGCAGCTGATCCAGTTTGTCGACGAAACGGTTCGTCCACATATTCAACTCATCGACATTCGGATCTTCCAGCGTGTACTGGTATTGGGTGCGGCTCACACGGTCGTCCACCGTGATGTCCTGCACCGGCTGCATGTACAGCTTGATTCCTTCCACCCGCTGCAATTTGTTGTTCAGGCGGCGAATCACGTCGGAGGCGCTCAAACTGCGGTCCGACAACGGTTTCAGATTGATCGACATGCGCCCGCTGTTCAGCGTTGTATTGGTGCCATCCGCGCCGATAAAGGAAGAGAGACTCTGCACCGCTGGATCTTGCAGGACAATCTTTGCCACTTCCTGTTGCTTCTTGGCCATTGCAGAGAATGAAATGGTTTGCGGCGCTTGCGAGATGGCCTGAATCACGCCTGTATCCTGCACCGGAAAGAATCCCTTGGGAATGACGATGTAGAGAAGAATCGTCAGCACCAGTGTTCCCACCGCCACCAGCAGCGTGGCCGTCTGATATTCCAGAACTACCTTCAGCGTGCGTCCATAAAACTCGATCATGCGTTCAAACACGCGCTCGGACGCTTGATAGAACCGTCCCTGCTTTGAATCCGGCGTATGGCGCAGAATGCGGGAGCACATCATCGGTGTCAGGGTCAACGAAACCGCGGCGGAAATGATGATGGTTACGGCCAGGGTGACAGCAAATTCACGAAACAACCGGCCGACAATGCCTCCCATAAACAGCAATGGAATCAGAACGGCAATCAGCGACACCGTCAACGAAAGAATGGTGAACCCAATTTGTTCCGCGCCCTCCAGCGCTGCCTGCATGGGCGAGTGGCCTTCTTCCAGGTATCGCGAAATGTTTTCAATCATAACGATGGCGTCATCGACCACGAATCCGGTGGAGATGGTGAGCGCCATCAATGAAAGATTGTCGAGGCTGTAGCCCAGCCCATACATCGCCGCAAACGTTCCTACGATGGAAAGAGGCACCGCCACGCTGGGAATAATCGTCGCCGACAAATTGCGCAAAAATAGGAAGATGACCAGGACCACCAGAACGATGGTCAGCATCAGTTCAAATTCCACGTCTGAAACAGAAGCCTTGATGCCTGTCGTCAGATCGGTCAGCGTAGTGACATCGATTCCCGCCGGCAGCGTCGCTTTCAGCTGCGGCATCAATTTCGTGATGCTCTTCACAACGTTGATGGTGTTTGCACCCGGCTGGCGCTGAATGTTCACGATCACCGCAGGAGTTTCGTTCATCCATGCGGCCTGCTTGGTGTTTTCCACCCCGTTGATGACATTGGCAACATCTTTCAGCAGGACCGGTGAATTGTTTCGATATGCGATGACAATATTCTGGTAGTCCCCGCTGGTCACCAGCTGATCGTTGGCATCAATCTGGTAATCCTTTTTGGGTCCGTCGAAGTTGCCCTTGGCCGCATTCACGCTCGCCTGCGTCAACGCCGTTCGCACC
>JAJYBW010000093.1 GCA_021778815.1 Acidobacteriota bacterium
TCCCATCAGCGACATTTTCCAGCAGCACTTGAAGGCATTGCAGCCGATTCTCAAGACGTATCCACCGGACATCACGGAAGAGAACCTTCAGTCTCGAATTCGTGGCGCGCTGCTGATGGCGTTGTCGAACAAGCTGGGGGCGCTGGTCCTGACAACCGGCAATAAATCGGAGATGTCGACCGGATACTGTACCCTGTACGGAGACATGGTTGGAGCTTTGGCAGTCATTGGAGACGTATACAAAACCAGCGTCTACCGCCTGGCCCGGTATGCCAATCGTGATCGGGAAATCATCCCGGAAAATACCTTGATCAAGCCACCGTCGGCAGAGTTGCGACCAGGGCAACAGGATACGGATTCGCTGCCGCCCTACGATGTGCTCGATCCAATTCTGGAAGCCTATGTCGAGCGGTATGAGACTGCGGAAGCCATTGTGCAGGCGAGTCCGCTGCCGCTGGAGATAGACTTGGTGCGGAGCATCTTGCGAATGGTGGAACGCAGTGAATATAAGCGCCAGCAGGCGGCGCCGGTGTTGAAGGTAACGCAGAAGTCGTTCGGCGTGGGTCGCAGATTTCCTATTGCGGTCAAGGTTCAAGTGTAATCATTTGATTTAACTATTTGAGGAATATACATGAAAATAAAGTTGATAGGTTTGTCAGCAATCGCGCTGGCTATGCTTCAAGGTGGAACAATGGCGATCGCCCAGCAAGCGGCTCCGCAAAGCACCCAGGCGCCCGCCTCGCAGGCAGCGCCCCCGGCTCAGGGTCTGCAGATGAACAACATTGCTACGCCGGAAAAGATTGAGTTTCCGCCCGTCAATCCAAAGAATTTTAACGCCACGGTTCCGACCACGCAGGAAGTCAACTCCTTTCTGAAGCAAATCTGGGGCTACGATCCAAATCGCGTGTGGGAAGTTGTTGGAATCCAGACCACCCCGGTTCCAAACCTGAGCCGCGTCACGATTCTGGTCGGTGAGCAGGGAGTTTCCCATACGGCTTCGCCTACGGTTTTCTTTGTCACGCCGGACGGCAATCATGCCATTGCAGGTTCCGATGTGATCACGTTCGGCGCGCATCCCTTCGCCGCAGTGCAGGAGAAGCTGGAAGCACGCGCCACCGGGCCGGCTCGCGGTGCAAGTTCGAAGAGCCTGTTGTTGGTCGAGTTTGCTGATCTGCAATGCCCGGACTGCAAGCTTGCAGCGCCCATCATGGACAAACTGGCGACCGACTTTCCCAACGCGCGCATTGTCTTCCAGGTTTATCCGCTTTCCTCCATTCATCCCGAAGCCGAAAAGGCCGCTGAATACGCCGTGTGCGTGGCCCAGCAGAAGGGAAATTCCGCCTTCTTTCAGTTTGTACAGGCTGTGTTCGATACGCAGGACAACCTGAAAACAGATGCTGACGGGACCCTGAAAGCCGCTGCCACCAAGGCAGGAGCGGATGCCACGGCTGTTTCAAGCTGCGCGGCAAGTCCGGCTGCGGCGGATGCTGTTGCTACTTCGGTGAAATTGGGTAAGGACCTCGAGGTGAACGAAACGCCCAGTCTGTTCGTGAACGGCAGACCCGTGCCGGTGACAGGCGTGCCCTACGCCACGTTGAAGCAGATCATCGCCTATACCGCGCAGGAAGCCCCTGCTGCGGCGACGCCTGGCCACTAATGCGGTCGCTGTCGGAATAACAACCAAGCCCGCGACGCGGAACGAAAACTTCAATCATGATTTTTCTTTCGCGTCGTTGGGCCGAAGCTCCACGGCTCGTTCGACCAGACCCCAGCACTTCCTGTCAGTTCGCAAGCCCTTTCTGGGGATTGGCTCCATCGGCGGGGTCATAGGCGACCCGGATCAGACCGTCGCGATAATCGATATCGACCGTTAAATACCGCAGCGTCTGCAGTCCGATAATGCCGGAGACTTCCACTCCGGATTCCGTACTCAGGCCGTCCATGTTAATCACGAGCACGTCTTTCAAGGGTGCCCGCAGGCGCGCAAAATCCAGGTCGACTCCGCCTTCGGTATAAAGATTCGCCACCCTCCCGCTCAGCCCCGTCAGGCTATCCTGCGTGTCGGAGTGCACACTGCCGGCGCTCTCCGCTGCCGGAATCGAAAGAATGCTGACGGACGATCCCGAATCCAGCAGAAATAGACGTGGCTTCTTATCCTTCAATTCTCCATTGATGAATATCTGATGGCCCACCCGCGCAAACGGGGACCAGTGTTGCATCTCCGGACTGATGTAGCGGTCAACATAATGAATGGCTGCAACTGGAGTGGCGGGTCCGTGCGCCTGATCCGCTGCACTTGCATCCGGCGCCGCATTGCCGACGCCGCTTGCATTCAGTGCAGCGCCATGGCCCACATGTTCTCCGGGAATGGCCGGCAGTTGCGATAGCGTCATCCGGTGCGCGGGGAAGTCCAGTTTCACATGATAGTTCTCGAAAACATCCGCGCCGATCAGGCCATCTTTGCCGACGATGGAAGGCGTGTTCGAAACCTCGACCAGACAATCTTTGAACTCAAGCGAGCCGATTCGAAGATCGTCCGCATATGCCCAGTATCCGCTGATGGATTTCTGATCTCCGATGCCGGAAATAGTGTCACTTGTCACCGGGACCAGGCCAGCCTTCTCCGCGGTATCGTGATTCAGCAGGATTCCGGACAAGCCGGTATCGAGTTCCAGTTCAGCATTCGCTTTTTGATTCACGTTCATCTCGAAACCCATTCCGTTGGTCAGATGGTTGAGATCTGTCGCCAGCCCCTCCAGGGGTAACGATGTCTCCTTGACGGAATGCGAAGCGAGGCGACATCCGCCATTTTTGGCGGTAACAACGGCGCGTAATTGGCCCACATACTCTTTTAACGAACGCTGCTGGGCTGCGGGGACATCAGCGGTTTTTTCCAGGTAATCGTCGATCTGCTGGATGCGCTCCGACAGCGGAAGTCGCTCAATCCAGGACAGGTGGATGGCGCGATCGTCAGGATCCAACTGATGGGCCATCCGCAATTGCTCATATCCAGACGCTCGCATGGATTCAATCCAAAGCAGCTGATACCAGTCGTACCGGGTTCGCGCCATGCATGGATCCAGCTTCAGAGAAGTTTGATAGGCCTCAGCCGCCTCCGACAATCGTCCCTGGCGCAGCCGTATCTCTCCCATGGCGGTGAGTAATTCGGCGCTGGCTGGATTCGCCGCTACGCTGCTCTCGGCCAGCTGAGAGGCTTCACTGATTTGACCTTCCTGCAGCAGGCTGCGAATCTGCCCGGCGATCGCTTGCATGTCATTTGGATTATTTCGTGCTGCCGAGAAGTAGAGTTCGAACGCCTTGGAGAAGTCTCCTTGTCGAAAGGCCACGGCAGCCGGATCCATGGACGGCTTTTGAATCGGGCAGTCAATTTGTTGCGCCGCCAATGCCGACCCGCACACCAGCCCACCCAGCAACATCAGGGCCGTGCCGATCTTCCCGCGCAACTTCATACCCATCCCCTCTTTAAGAAGAATGTCAACAATTGGTGCATCCAGGCCAAAGTTGTGCAATTTAGGGTGGAGAATAACAAGGTGCGCTGCAAGTCGCAAGACTCAAATAATGCCGAACGAAACTTTCGATAGCCGCAAGCTATGAATACGGCGGATACCTGAATAGAACTGAATCTGCTACACTTCTCTGTTTTGGCTGTAGAGCATGAACCGTCGAGGAGAAGCGACACACAACAATTTTCCAATTGGGGGATGCAAGCTGTGAATGAAATTCGAAACGTGGGCGTGATCGGCGCCGGAACCATGGGAAATGGGATTGCGCATGTGTTCGCGCGCAGCGGTTACCAGGTTGTGTTGTGTGAAGTGGAGCAGAGGTTTCTCGATCGCGGTTTGGAAGCACTACGGAAGAATCTGGAACGCGAGGCCGCCAAAGGGAAGATCTCGACCGACGATGCCCAGGCATCTCTGGCTCGCGTGACTGGCGTGCTCGATCGCGAGCGGCTGGCGGACTGCGATTTTGTGATCGAAGCGGCGACGGAAAAATTTGACATCAAGAAGGCCATCTTCACTGACCTGGATCGAATCACTCGCAAAGAGGTCATCCTGGCTTCGAATACTTCTTCTATTTCGGTGACGAAGTTGGCCAACGTCACCAGCCGCCCCGATCGCGTCATCGGTATGCACTTTTTTAATCCCGTTCCGATCATGAAGCTGGTCGAGGTGATTCGCGGCATGGCGACGAGTCAGGAGACCTACGATCAGGTCCGTGACCTGGCGGGGAAGCTGGAGAAAACGCCGATCGAGGTGAATGATGCGCCTGGATTTGTCTCAAACCGCGTACTGATGCCGCTGCTGAATGAGGCCATGTACGCCGTGATGGAAGGCGTCGCTACGCCGGAGGCAGTGGATGAAGTGTTTAGGCTCGGTATGGCGCATCCGATGGGACCGCTGACGCTGGCAGACTTTATCGGCCTGGATGTTTGCCTGGATATCATGCGCGTGCTGCAGGACGGCTTCGGCGATCCGAAATACCGCCCATGTCCGCTGCTGGTTCGAATGGTTGATGCAGGCTGGCTTGGCCGCAAGTCCGGCCGCGGCTTCTATCAATACTGAAATCGGCTGCGAGCCAGCAGTCTTCCTGGCAGGCCCGCGGCCAACCTCACTCTATCGGTAGTCGGCGCAAAATCCTGGCGCACCGTGGCCCAGCATCGAACAGCCTCTGCGAATTTCGCTGATGATCAGCGAGCAGACATTCTGTGCATTGCATGGCGGATGCGTTGCCGGCGAGACCTGCAAGCATTCATTCACCAGACGGTTCGCCTTCACCCCGCCTGCCGTTTGCAGGCATTTCGCGGTTTCGCCTGCGGGCATTTCATTCGCGCTGTCGTTGCGGTAGGTTTATTTTATTCCGTAGCTTGCGGCAATTGGATGAAGTTCTGCTTGAATCTTCTGCCATTGCGAGGTTACATTCGGTCCCAGGCTCACGGAATGCAGCAGGGAATCGACCTGCCCCGCGGTATTGACCGCGCCGGCAACGCCCGTCCCATCATTGCGATTCTTCTTGAACGCGGCCAGCATGGCGTCGACCTGGTTCTGAAACGTCGCTACCAGGTTCCTGGCGTCTTTCGCCTGGCTGGTTTTGCGGATTGTGCTCTTGCCCAGCGCATGGTCAAACACGGGCCGAAAATTCTTACTGTCGTAGCGCAGGTTCTTCATCATGCGCTCCATGTCCTTATCGCTGACACGTTTCTGCGCGCGGGCGCTTGGAGGTTGCAGCGCCAACAGAAAACTGACCATCAACAGCATGTACAAACCAGACAAAGTCTTAAGACGCATCCGCATTTGGGTCAACTCCCCTTTCCAGTTCAGAGATATTGTGCAACTTGCAACCGCAAGCACAACTGAATTCTATTTGTTCCATCAGGAGCCATTTCGCTGGCCGCCAGCCGACAAATCCCCCCGGAGTTCGCCCTCGATTCGACCCTGAAACGCGATACTCTTTTACCATGGTTCGTGTTACAGTTCTTGGCTCCGGTTCCAAAGGAAATTGCACAGTTGTCTCTACCAGCCGCACTCGCATCGTGTTGGACGCCGGATTCAGTTGCAGAGAAATCGTCAAGCGCATGCGCTTCAGCGGCGAAGACCCTGAGAAGTTGGATGCCGTTCTCATCACGCACGAGCATCAGGACCATGTCCAGGGCCTTTCCGTGCTGGCGCGCCGCTGGAATGTCCCCGTGTATGCCACGCAGGCAACCCATGCCGCATGGAAAGCCTGGATCACTCCCAGAACCACGATGAGCCTGAACCAATGGCTGGAGTTGCGTCGCCAGCAGTATGCCGAGTCGATGAAGTCCGGCGTCTATGGAGAGAACGATCCGGCTGCCGGGCTGCCTGCCAGCGATGGATCTGTGGAGATTCCATCGCTCGCCGCCGCAACGGAAACGCTCAGCCAGGCGGAACACGGCTCCTCCGAAACCATCACCGCGCAACACGCCGATCACGGTCATTCCAACCATGAACCTGAGGAGTTGCCGGATCTGGAGGAGTTGATTCCCTCGGATACTCCAGCCGCCGCCGACCCAGCCTACCTGCCGTGCGTGGAGCATTTTCGCGCGGGCATCGCGTTCGATATCGGCGACATCCACGTGACGCCGTTTACCATTCCACACGACGCTGCGGATCCAGTGGGATTTGTTGTCCAGGCGGAGGGCATGAAAATTGTCCTCGCTACCGATCTGGGCTACCTGGCCCCCAATGTCCGCATGCATCTGCGCGGCGCGGATCTGCTGATCATCGAATCCAATCACGATGTCGAGATGCTGCGCGATGGTCCCTATCCGTGGATTGTGAAGCAGCGCGTGCTGTCCAGGGTCGGCCACCTCTCCAACGATTCCCTGGGAGAGTACCTCGCCTCCGAGTATGACGGCGGCGCGCGCTATGTGATTCTGGCCCATATTTCTGAGAGCAACAATTTGCCGGCCCTGGCTCGCAGCTGCGCCGAACGCGCCCTGGAAGGCAGAATGGGCCTGCTGGCCAATCGGGTATTATTGGCAGCTCAGAACGAGCCGTTGGAATCAATAGACTTATAGTATTGTGAAGTAATATTTTCCGGTAATTCGATGCCGATTACGTTACAATCAGGTCAACAGTTTTAGGTGGTTGGCCTTAAAGGGAATCGGGAGACTATGCGGAAAATCCGTTGTATCGACCCCACAGTGGGGGACATCCTTGCAGGATGGCGGTATGACATCTCCGGGCTACACCCTGAAATGCGTACCGACTACGAGCAACATTTACGTGAGTGTCACCACTGCCACGGACGCCAGCGGATTCATCGCGCGGTGGACGTGCTCTTAATCGGCACCTCGACTCTGGCGATTGGGGCTTTTGTCCTGGCCCTGGTGGTGTTGCACCACATTGAGCCGCTGCGGGACTGGGTGGTTCTGAGCCTGCAACTGCATCAAATGTCGTTTGTCGTGAGCGTGGAACGAGTGGCGATTCTGGGTTTGTTGATCTCGCTTCTGGCGTGGATCATCGTGGCCATCATCACTCCGGCGCCAGTCTATCTCAGCCAGCAGGCACGTGCTCTCCAGGCGCGCCTACCGCAAGAGCTGCGCGAACGGCTCCCCAAACTTCCAGCATAAGTTGTCAGGCAGATTCGGTTGTCGGTTTGACACCGGCTCCTTCTGATTCAGCAGAGTTGCGTCTGAAAAAGAATCAGCCTGCTGACCCGATTCCAGTGCGAATGCCAACTTCAGCGCACCGATAAGGCCTTGACGAGTGCATCGGCGATTTGGCACTAGAGATCTAGCGACAATTCAGCTTCACCGTAAGCTCCGGAGTAGTTGCTGGAATCTGCGCTGACGATTAGCGTTTCGTCCAAAGCGTCCGACCTCGTTTCTGAATGCCTACGAAACCCGGCGACGGCGGTCAGAGAAGCAATCTTGCTGTAAGTATATACAGGCAGACTTTACAGGTAGACTGTATATATGGCATGCTCGTGATGTGAGCCGACTAACATCTCGCCCTGAAACCGAGCTCGCTTCCACAATCGCTCTTGAGGTCCGTACGGTATTCCGCAAGGTCAAGCGGCATCTCCGCGAACAAGGAGAACGCGGCGACCTGACGCCGGCGCAGGTATCCGTTGTTCTTCGACTGGAAGAAAGTGGCGCGGATACGGTCTCCGCCCTCGCGCGGACCGAAGGTATGCGTCCGCAATCCATGAGCGCTGTAATATCGCCGCTGCAGGAAGCCGGCCTGGTCAGTGGCACGCCCGATCCGAACGACGGTCGACAAACCCTGATGTCTCTAACCCCCAAAGGCCTCCAATGGCTCAAGGACGGTCGCGCCGCGAGGCAAGACTGGCTCACCAAAAGAATCTCGCAAAGGTTTTCTGTCTCCGAGCAGGAAAAGCTTCGCTCATCTCTCGATCTGCTGACAAAACTTGTTGACGATTGACCCGCTCTGTTGTGTTGGATGACGTCCACTCACAATTTTTGGAGAACAAGCAATGCCGCTTACTGCCCTTGATCCCGTCACTGCGTTAGTCGTCATCGACCTGCAGCAAGGTACAGCCGTTCATCCCTCTATACCTCCTCTCTCGGAGATCGTTGATCGGAGTCGAGAGTTGATGGATGCATTTCGAGCAAAGGGTCTGCCGGTTGTGTTGGTCAACGTGGCGGGCCGGGCACATGGACGGACAGAACAGGGCTCACGCAGCAGCCAAACGTTGCCCGAGGGGTGGACTGAGCTTCTGCCTGAGTTGGGGCAGCAACCGAGTGACATTCTCGTCACCAAGCGCAGTTGGGGCGCATTCGCAACAACAGACCTGGAAGCTCTGCTCAAGGTCAAAGGCGTCACCCAAATCGTGGTAGCGGGAGTGGCAACATCGGTTGGCGTAGAGGCCACAGCACGCCAAGCCTACGAGCAGGGATTTCATGTGACCGTCGCACTGGACGCGATTGCCGACGTCAGCAAAGAGGCGCACGAGTACAGCATCCGGAACATCTTCCCTCGACTTGGAGAGACGGGGTCTACGCAGGAGATCATAAGTCTGCTGATGAAAAGGAGCGACAAAGCATGAACTGGCTTCATCTCGTGTCGTACTTCTTTGGAGGCGCCATTGCAGCGAACGCCGTCCCACATTTTGTCTCCGGCATGATGGGGCGCGCCTTTCAATCTCCCTTCGCAACACCTCCCGGGAAGGGCCTTTCGTCTTCAACGGTGAATGTCCTCTGGGGCTTCTTCAACGCGGGTATCGCTTATCTGTTGGTTGTGCATGTCGGAGAATTTCTTCTTCGATCCTGGCTTCATGTCCTCGCGTTCGGCCTGGGAGTGCTACTCATCGGCATTTTCAGCGCGCGTCACTTCGGGCAGTTTCATGGGGGCAACACGTCCACGCGCGCATGACCAATTCGATGTCCGGCACGTTCCGCTCCTTGAGGAGCTTCAACTTCTGCTTGTGGACGGCTGGCGCTCTGGTCTCCAATGTCGGAACGTGGATGCAGCGCATCGCACAGGACTGGCTTGTACTCACCCAGTTGACCCGTCATGATGCTTCCGCGCTGGGGGTGGTAACGAGCCTGCAGTTTGCTCCGCAGCTTCTTTTGCTGCCATGGACGGGATCGGCCGCGGACCGGCTGAACCAGCGCAGGCTGCTGATGTTTACTCAGGCAGCTATGGGCCTTTTTGCGTTGTTCCTCGGAGTTCTAACCGTCGAAGGAGTCGTTCGACTCTGGCATGTTTACTTGCTTGCTCTTCTGTCTGGCTCCGCCGCAGCGTTGGACGCTCCTGTTCGACAGACCTTCGTGGCAGAGATGGTCGGTGACGCCGACCTTCCGAATGCCGTCGCACTTAACTCAACCTCCTTTACCGCCGCGCAGATGATTGGTCCCGCAGTCGCAGGTTTGCTCATTGCAAAGGTTGGCACCGGCTGGGCGATTCTCCTGAACGGGCTCTCCTTCGGGGCGGTCCTGGTTTCGATGGCTTTCTTCCGTCTCTCCGAACTCCGTATAAGCGTCAGAGCGCATGGCTCGACCTCCGGATTCCGGGAAGGACTTCGCTACGTGTGGAAACAGCGACACCTCCGGGCCACCCTGGTGATGCTGCTTCTGATCGGCACCTTCAGCTTTAATTTTCCACTGTTTACTTCTACGATGGCCGTGAGCGTCTTCCACTGCGATGCACGCCGTTTCGGCCTGCTCACTTCGATCATGGCAGTGGGGACCATCTCAGGGGCTTTGTTTGCTGCGCGTCAGGAGAGACCAAGGTTTGCATCGCTGCGGGTAAGTGCCGCTCTCCTCGGAGTGGGGTGTACTTTAGCCGGACTAGCGCCCGGATACTGGTGGTTTGCGGCCGCTCTTGTCATTGTCGGCGCGGCAGCCATGACGTTCACCAATTGCACCAACAGTCTCATGCAACTCTCGATAGAACCATCGATGCGGGGCAGGGTGATGGCCCTTCGGGTCGGCATCGCACTCGGAGGAATGGCGTTGGGCGCTCCGATCCTCGGTTGGATTGCGAACCACTGTGGCCCCCGATGGTCGCTTGGCGGAGCCGCTGTTGCTGACTTCCTGGCTGCTTTGGTAGCAGTCTTCGTCCTGGTCCGCCATCAAAAAATCCTTGCGCAATCTCCGTGAAGTCGCAGAGTGGTCACAGATTTGTGAAGTCAGATTCTCGATTGGCCGGTTATCAGGGCAATGCGCTCGTGGAGCGGGAATAGGGGGAAACGCCGGAGCATTTTGCAATGCAAAGGCGTCGCGGTTTGCAAAAACGGCGTATGGATTCTGACGCCGTGGTGACGCTGATATTTACTGCCTCGCAAGAAGCGTAAAGCAGCCCTTTAGCTAGGGCGTGTTCACACTATACGCTGAATATTTGTTAAGCTCGATTCAGCGATGGAGATTACAGAGGCGCAGTACGAGCGGATCAAGAGTGCGTTGCCGGTGCAGCGG
>JAJYBW010000094.1 GCA_021778815.1 Acidobacteriota bacterium
GGCGACTATACGGGAGCATGGGCTATCGACGTCGAAGCGGACGGGGATCTGGATATCCTGCTGGGCTCGCCGAGTGGCCCACCGGTGGTACTCCGCAATAACGGCGACGGAACTTTTCTGCCGATTCATCCTTTTAGAGGTGTTTCGGGCGTGCAGCAATTTGTGTGGGCCGACCTGGACGGAGACGGCAACCCCGACGTGTCGCTGATCGATGGCGCTGGACAACTGCACGTCTTTCGCAACGAGCGCGGGGGGAATTTTGCCGAGATTGCGACACCAAAAAATCTTGGATCGGTGAAGGCAATCGCCGCCGCGGATACGCAAGACAGCGGCGTGCTTGACTTGCTGGCGATCAAAGCGGGCGGCGCCATCGTGCAGCTAACGAGCAAAGACGGAGCGATGACCGCAGCGGAAATCACACGTGTGCCCGATCCGAAAAAGACGCTGAACGGACCGGTTCGGCTACTCACGCCAGATATAGATAATAACGGTGCGGTGGACCTGGTACTGGCACAAGTGGGGCCACCGCAGGCAAACCATGGAGCGATGATTTGGCTGGGCGGCGATCATGGCGAATTCACGCGGATGAATCGTGACGCGGGGCCCTCGCGTGTGTTGACCGCGGCGGATGTGCGCGGCAGCGGACGAATCGATCTGCTGGGGCTGGACAACGATGGGCAACCGGTTGTTGCAGTCAACCATGGCACGAAGGATTATCGCTGGCAGGTCGTTCGAACCCGGGCGGTGCAGGCCACGGGCGATCAGCGCATTAATCCGTTCGGGGTGGGGGGGCAGGTGCAGATTCGTTCAGGTCTGCTCTTGCAAACGCGGGTCATCACCGGGCCGGCGGAGCACTTTGGACTGGGAACGTGGACGGAGACGGATGTAGCACGGATTGTTTGGCCGAACGGAGTTGTCAATGCGGAGTTCAGTCTGAAGGCTGACCAGGAAGTGCTGGCGGAGCAGCGATTGAAGGGGTCGTGCCCGTTCCTGTTCGCCTGGGACGGGAAAGAAATGCGGTTTGTAAAAGATACCGCGCCGTGGGGATCGGCGATCGGCCTGCGCATCGATGCTTTGGGCTCGGCGCGCATCGCTGCGACGCAGGAGTGGTTCAAGATTCCGCGCAGCGCCCTGGTGGCGCGCGATGGCATGTACGATCTGAGGATCACCGGCGAGTTGTGGGAGACGTATTACTACGACTGGCTCCAACTGATGACGGTGGATCATCCGGCGGGGACGGAGATTTTCACCGATGAGCGCTTCGTTGTGCCGCCGGTGAAGCTGGCAATTACAGAAACCAACGCGACGCATCCGATTGCGCGTGCAGTCGATGATCGGGGCAACGACGTGACAGACACTGTTAGATCCCTCGACGGGAGGTATCTGGATACATTCGGGCGTGGGCAATACCAGGGGGTAACGCGCGATCATTATGTCGAGATCGATTTAGGAGACGATGTGCCGATGAGCGGCCCGCTCTATCTGATAGCACGCGGATGGCTCCATCCATCGGACTCGACGGTCAATGAGGCGCTTGGCCAGGGACGTCAGCGTTCGAAGCCATTGCGCCTGGAGATTCCAGACGGGCATGGAGGGTGGGTGGTGGTGCGGCCGAATCTGGGGTTTCCTGCGGGGCGCAACAAGATATGCCTGATCAACCTGACAGGGATATTTCAACGCGGAATGCCGCGCAAAGTGAGACTTGGTACCAATCTCGAGATTTACTGGGACCAGATTCAGTGGGCCTCGGGTGTGCCTGACGCTGCGCTGAAGATTACGCGCATCGAACCGTCGACAGCGAATCTGCGGTATCGAGGATACTCCGTGATCCACCAGGCGAACCAGTCCTCGCCGGAGATTCCGGACTACAACCGGCTGATGTCGACGACGCAAATCTGGCCGGACCTGGAAGGCTACTATACGCGGTACGGCGATGTGCGCCAGTTGCTGCGCAAGGTGGATGATCGCTACGTGATCATGAATGCCGGCGACGAGATTGTGCTGCGCTTTGCGGAACCTGCTCCACCGCGGCCGGGATGGGTCCGTGACTACGTAATTGCCGGCGACGGCTGGATCAAGGACGGCGATTACAACTCAACAAATTCCGCAACCGTGTGCCCCCTGCCGTACCACGCACGCAGCGAGTACGATACGCCACCTGGTCCACTTGAGAATGAATGGGTGTATCGCCGTCATTCCGACGATTGGCTCACCTGGCAGACGCGCTATGTCACGCCAGAGCATTTTCGCAAGGCGCTGAACGATGAGCCAGGAAAGACCGAGGAGGCGCCTCGCCGCCAATGATGCGAATTTCTCCAGCCCGCATAATTGTGAGCATCGTATTCGTGGGAATGCTGGCGACGCCGGCCATTTTGCGGCGCCTTTCGGTGCAACGCGACCAGTTTACCGGCGTTCATCCGGATTGCCAGGCAGCGCTGGCGCGCTACGGGTTGTGCTTTAAAGAAGTCTCAAAGCAGGCCGGGATCGATTTTGTCCACGAGGCTCCCGTGTTGGATGCCAAGCTCAACTCCATCATGCCCGAAGTCGCGTCGATGGGCGCATCGGTATCCATTGTGGACTATAACCGCGATGGATGGCCCGACATTTATGTGACGAACAGCAGAACCGGCAGCATGAATCACCTTTACCGGAATAACCACGACGGCACGTTTACGGACGTTGCCCCGGAACTGGGAATTGCCGACGTGAACAAGGCCGGCACTGGCGTTTCCATGGGTGCGGTGTGGGGCGACTACGACAATGACGGATATGAAGACCTGTACCTGGTCAAATGGGGCAAGCCTCAACTGTTTCACAATGACCAGGGGCATGGCTTCACGGATGTGACTGGTACAGCGGGGCTGCCGCCGTGGATCAATGCCAACACAGCAGTGTGGCTCGACTACGATGGCGACGGAAAGCTGGACCTTTTTGTAGGCGGCTACTATCCGGAAGATGTAAACCTGTGGCACCTGGAAAATACGCGGATGATGCCGGACAGCTTCGAGTACGCCAAGAACGGCGGCAGAAAATACCTATTTCACAACCTTGGAAATGGGCGGTTTGAAGAGGTGAGCGCGAAGGCAGGCATCGACAGTCGCCGATGGGCGCTGGCTTCGGCAGCGGCGGACCTGCGCGGGACAGGCTATCCCGACCTTTTTGTCGCCAATGATTACGGTGTGGCGGAGCTTTACCTGAATGACCACGGTCATTTCCACGAAGCGGGGGAGGAAACAGGTGTGGGCTTTGCTCCGAAGAGCGGCATGAACGCGGCTTTCGGAGATATCTTCAACCAGGGAAAATATTCGATTTATGTCTCGAACATCTCCGAGGAAGGCGTATTGATCCAGGGAAACAATCTCTGGGTGCCGCAGGAGGGAAGCGGCCTGCATTATCGGAACATGGCTCGCGACCTGGGTGTGGAACTCGGCGGATGGAGCTTTGGCGCGCAGTTCGGAGATTTGAACAATGATGGCAACCTGGATATCTTTCTGGAGAACGGATACATCTCCGCCTCGAAGACGAGGAGCTACTGGTATGACTTTTCCAAAGTGGCCGGCGGCAACAGCTCCATCATCAGCGATGCGTCGCACTGGCCGGCTTTCGATGGGCGCAGCCTTTCCGGATATCAGCAAAAGAAGGTCTGGATCAACGACGGCGCCGGAAGATTCGAGGACGTGGCACAGGCGACAGGTGTGACCGACCGTTACGATGGCCGGGCGGTGGCGCTTGTCGATTTGTGGAACACGGGAGCCCTGGACGCGGTCGTCGCCAACCAAGCGGGTCCTCTGCTGATTTATAAAAATGCGGTAGCGTCTGGAAACGAATGGATTGAATTTGGATTGGAAGGAACGAAAAGCAATCGGAGTGCGATCGGGGCGCAGGTCACACTGTACTGGAACGGCCAGCAGCAGGTGCAATCGGTTATGGGCGGTGGCGGGTTTGCTTCGCAGAATGATCGCAGGCTGCACTTTGGATTAGGAAAGAATCCGCGTATTGAGAAAGCGGTGATCCGCTGGCCCTCCGGTACCGTGCAAACGCTGCGCACCCCGTCAGCCGATCGCCTGTATGTCGTGAAGGAGCCGCAATGAATCCACCGACTGGCACACTACAACCGACCGCGCAGCCACGACTTGCGCGCTGGAAGGCAGTATTGGACAGCCGCTTTATGCCGCCTGTCCTGATCACGCTGATTCTTCTGGTTGGCAATGCCTCCTTCGGCATCCTGGAGGGTTATCAGAAAACCCTGCTCGCAATTGCGACCAGCATTGCGGCAGAACTGTTGCTGGGGCGAGTATTTCTGCGGAAGTGGCCGCACCCGGCTAGCGCGTACATTTCCGGCATCAGCGTGGGTATTTTGCTGCGTTCGCCGGCCTACTGGCCCTACGCGTTGTGCGCGGCGCTCTCCATCACTTCAAAATACGTGTTGCGCATGCGCGGAAGGCACATCTGGAATCCGTCGAACTTCGGCATATGCGCCCTGTTGTTCCTCGCGTCAGCTTCGGTGGCGGGACTGAGCATCCAGTGGGGAAACAATTTCGCCGCCGTAGTCGTCATTTGGGTGCTGGGTTCGTTGATTTTGTGGCGTGCGAGGCGATTTCATATCACCGCCGTCTACGTGATTTCGTTCTTGCTGCTGGGGTTGCTGCGAGCGCATATCACCGGAGATCCATGGCAGTCGGAGATATCTCCGATCACCGGCCCTATGTACCAGCTCTTTATCTTCTTTATGATTACGGATCCGAAGACAACGGTGCGCTCCCGCAGCGGACAGTGCGTCGTCGCCTTCGTGGTTGCTTTCGTCGAATTCCTCATGCGTCTTGACCAGAGCATTTATGCGCCGCTGTATGCGCTGTTCTGGGTAGGGCCGGCGGCGATGCTGATTGAGATGTGGATGGATTCACGTCGAGCGCACTCTGTTGGAACGTTGAGCGTGCAGGCCGCTCGTCCATGATTGCGCCGTACTCTGGCTAGGTGCCAGGTAGAAGACCGCAACGGTCGAGCATGGCACGGACCTCGTCGCCTGTGGCGCATAGCTTGTCTGCGCTTTGCAACAGGTCGTCGATATCGACGGGATACCAGTTGCGCCGCTCCTGTCGCCCCAGTCCTGCAACATTGAATGGCTCAATGGCAAGCAGAATGTCACGAGCCAAATCTGCCTCCTGTGTTTTCGTCAGGGGCTGCTGCGCGCGTTCGAACAGTCGAACGCATGCCGGGCCAAACAACGGGTGATCGTAGAAGAGGAACGATGGAGCAAGATGGGATTTTCCCAGTCTTCGCGCTGCTTCCGAATAGCTGGCGGCGGCAAAGTAGAGCAGCGACAGCGCAACAAATACTGGAAAATTCTTCATGTTCGCGTAGAGGCTCGCGGTGAGGCGCGCAGTCGCCAGCAACTCGCCGTCGGTCTGTGCGGCGTAGGTCTCGAGCCGATTTCTGAATCGCGGAGTTTCCCAATCCTGCTCGATCGCATCTGCCAGGCGGGATATGCCGAGCAGCGTCAAAGGAAAGCCCGTCGACATGAGTGGATCAACGAAGCCTGCGGCTGAAGGCAGAAGAGCCCATCGCGGTCCGGCCATCTGCGCGGCACGAAAACTTAAGCGCGGCAGATGTATGAAAGGGTGCACCGGAGTTGCACTGGCAAACTGATCCCGGACTTCCGGCAATAGGTTGAGAAGCCGCTGCCATGCGGCCGCGCCCTCAGTAAGGCGAAGGTCCCATGACAGCGAAGTGGTCGCGGCAACTCCGGCGCTGGTGATCCCATTGTTGAAATGCAATACCCAGATCCATCCTCCATCGAAAATGTGATGCACCGCCGCATCATCAATCGGATAGGGAGGCATCTCTCCAGCATGGAAATGTTGCTGCAGTCGGCCGACTCCCGAGAAATGGCTGTAAAGAGCCTGCGTGGCAGGATAATTCGGCAGGTTTCGCTCGCTCAGTTGCAAAGCATGATGCAGGAATCCGCGCGGTCCGGTCGCATCCATCACAAACTTTGCGCGGAATTCCATATCCTGCCCGTTCCGCCTTCCGTCCAACGTTACGTCGCTGTCCCCGTCCGTGAATCGATGCAGCGTGACCTGATCTACATACTCGACGCCGAGATCCTGGGCCTTCCGCACCAGCAGCCGATCAAGATCCGCGCGATACCAATGGGTGTCGGCGATCGTATCGCGACTACTTGCCGCGACAAGCAGTTGATCCTGGCGACGCGAGTCCGGAGAGCCTGGTCTACGGAGAATGTGGTGCTGAAACGTAAATCCGCGCTTCAACCCGCAGGCAACGTCGGGATAGGTCCGCTGCCAGGTTCCCCATTTCGTGAGTGGCTGCAGCGCCGGCAAGTCGTAGCGGGTCGCCAGCTCTTCAAGCAGGAGATTGGATAATGGAGTCGACGACTCCCCAATCACAACGCGAGGATGGGTTCCCTTCTCGATCAGAACAACCGTGTGCCCCAGGCGACGCGCGATCATGGCCAGCAGCGATCCCGCAAAGCCTGACCCCACAATGGCGATGTCATAGATCTCGCTCAGGTCGTTCCTCCGCAATATTCGCAGGCGACTCGCGGCAGAATCGATTGCTCAAGATTCATGCTATGAAGGCGCTCGATGCGATCGTTATGGCAGTATGCGCATCCCGGACTACGGCGCAGGTCCCACAGATCGGTAAAGACGCGACCCCGCTGAAGAGCGATGCCGCAGGCGGCCGCGGCCTCCAGTGTTGCCAGCGATGGCGGAGAAAAATCTCCTCTGCCAGCCAGATCTTCCATGGCTCCATTCCCCGCCCGCGTTGGAATCAGAGTCGCCGCCGTTGCACCGCAATCAAAGGCGAACTCCAGCGCGCGCGACGTCCACTCCTCTGCCTCTTGCTGCAGCATGTACGGAGGCTTCACCAGGATGAAGACCCGCAGATCGATGTCATTTTTCTGCAGCTCATCAGCTGCCTCTCGAAACTGGGAGAGATTCATTCGCTTATTCAGTCGACTGAGAATCTCCGGATGCACGGTCTCCAAGCCCATCGCCACTTCCAGCCGGCCACGCAGGAGATCGCGAAATCGCAGACAATCCCCTCCCACAAGCGCAGGATGACACTCGACAATCACTCGCTCGAATTGCGCAACTTGTTCCGCAATGGAAGCATAATCCTGCTGCGGAATGGCTCTGCGATCGAAGAAGCTACCACTGTTGTAGAGCTTGATTTGCGCTGCCGGTGGCAGGCGCTGCAGTGCAAAGTTGATCTGCGCCGGAATCGCGCCGATCGGCGTATCGCTCGTCAATGTGTTCTGCCACAAATCGCACATCAGGCAACGCCACGGACACTCGCGGTTGGTTAGAAAGAGGGTTGCAATCTGCACCACGTCCCCGGAGGCGCTGCGTTCCTTTTCGACCAGAAACGACCACGGTTGCATGGGGTCGACCGCGTTTCGCCGCCCACGCCGCGCCAGAATCCACGCGTCCCGCTCGCCGATTGTTTCCGGATACGACAACTGCGGCCTCAATGGTACAGCGACAAAAACTTCTCTCTATATTCTGCCTCGCGGAAAGGAAGACGTGCATGCAGGGAATCCTCTGGGAGCGCTCCATGTTGGAAACGCCGCTTTGGAAATACCGGCATGTCGAAACCGGTGACCGCCCTGACTCCGCGCCTCACAATTTCGCCCTTCAGCGCGTAAAGCCGCTCCACGCTGTATTGCGTCAGAGCTATGAATGGTATTGCCTCCGCCACGGTAATGACGGCTGGCCGGGTGTAGGGACTGAATCCGACAAATCCGTGGTATCGAGAGGTGGCGTAGGTGCGTACGTAGGAGCGGCTCAAACCGCCGCTATAGGTCAGAGAGTGCTTGATTTTGCCCACGCCCCAGCCCTCCTGGTAGAGCATCGGATTGTGGATCACGCTGCGAATCGTCAGTTCCGGGTTCTCTTCGATGGGATAGTCTTTCAGATTTTCGTCGCCGCCGTCGCCGTCGATCAGGTAGCGCCAGTCGGGATAACGAGCGCGAATGCCCCGTCCTAACGCCATCGCCATGGTCGCAGATTCGATATCAAGCGGTTTATAGTCTTCCACCACGCGTATGGTCGCGTTCACATCCAGCGCAGATGCATCGGCTTCAATCGGCTCGAGGAACAGGGATAGTTCGACTTGCTCCAGGAATGATCGCGCTTGTTGCAAATCCGGGCCATCGCCAAGGTCGAGAACGAATGCCTTCAGCCGGCTGGGGCTCATGCCCAGTTTTCGCATGACGTGATATGCGGTGATGAACACACTGGCGCTGTCAATTCCGCCGGAGAAGCAAATGCCGATCGGCTCGTCGGTGGGAATCGTCTGCAGCCACTGCGCCATTTCTTCCGCCAACGCGGAGATATAGGTCTCCCCAATAACATCGAGATCGGCGGGTAGTGTTCCAGAAAGCGGCGTGAAGAAGCGGGTATAGACGGGGTCGGGATCGGGGCACCCAATCAACTGCAGCTCGACCACGTAATGAGCGGGGACCATGCGCGTATAACTCGGATGAAACTGCCCATCGAGTCGTTCCAACTTCAACCATTCGTAGATTGTGTCAATGCGGGAAGCGACGATGAGGGCTGGGCCTTCCTGGCGCTTGGCCAGGAAGTAGCGCATGGGCCGGTCGAGCGAGCGAGCCATCCTGACTGTCTTGCCCGATTTCGCAAGCAGGGCGAATGAGCCCTGGATTCGGCGCACCGAGTCCGCAGAGCCCTCTAAGAGTAATTCCCTCGCCTCATCGACGCTCATATTGTAGATATGGTTTGATTCCGGCTCCGTCAGATCGACGACGCGTCCAACATAATGATCCATCGCACTCCTCGAAAGCATTGCGTGCTGGCATACCGTGGCAGGCCGCGATCATACCCCAGAGCTATTGTAAGGACAGGTTTCCTGGTCAGCCGTTGAGAGCGGCCAGCGAGTCCTTAATCGTGGGAGCCATTCCAGCTTCGATTTGTTGCCGCCGTACTTGATGAAATTGCGAGAGCACAGCATTCGCATTTGCCAGCACTGCGATACGTTCAGCATACGCTGCCAGTTTGGCGCCAGGAATCGCAAAGAGTGCCACCTCGTCTGAGAACACGTTGAGATAGGCTCGGGCGCCGCAACAACCAAGGCTCAGGGCCGCTCGTCCCGTGTTCATGACCTGTGGCACTACCGCGCATGCGGGTCTTCCCATCGCGGGTGGAACTTGATTCTCCACCTGCTGCGTAGCCTCAGAGAGGACCAGCGTTTGGTTCGCATGTACAAAGAGGATGACAACATCGGGAGAAAGTCGCGCCTGGGACAATGGCGAGTAAATCACATGACTCAACCGGGAGTGAAGAACCGGAATCTGCGGCAGGTCTTCTTCTCGCACATACCCCAGTTCGCCGAATACCTTCAGCGCATCCATCAGGTCAGTTTGCTGTTCGGCAGATGCCTGCAGGTTATGAGTGTAGACTCCGATGGCGCAGCGATTGTGATCGTCGGCCGTGGTTGCAAATGCTCCCGCCCCAGCATCTTCCCAAAAACGGCATCCGGCGGCCACCCGTCCGCTGTGGGTTGGAATTCCGGCAGGGGGAGAGTCGGTGAAGGAGATGGCGATGGGCGGTTGTTTCAGATTGAGGCAGCCGGTCAGGGTGCTTTCAATTTCCTCGAGGTTCATGTTGCGCAATTCCGTGGTCATATGGCTCCTCAGCCCGGCGATGCGGCTGCCGCGCTCTCCTGAGTTTGAGTTGTAGTTGATCAGGCGTGATCTTCAGGCTCGACACTGAATCCAAGCTCGCTGATAAATTCCTTCAGCGTCGCCTCGGTGACGGATGACGGATCGTACTGGATTACCACCTGCGCCTCCGGATAGGTAGCCTTCACCCATTTCACGCCCTTTTGCTGACGGAGCATGGTTTCCAGTCCGACCGCACACGTGACGCAGGTAAACCCTTTCACCCGCCAGGAAACGGATTTGGTTGTGCCGGCGTTCACGGCTTCAACAGCGACCAGACTGCCCGCGCCGGCAAGGGTCATCATTTGTACAAAACGTCTGCGTTGCATTGTCTTCTCCTTATCCCTGTGCCGAACCGGGCACAAAAACGCATCCTTCATTTCGCCACAGCGATACCCGGTTGATACTTCCATGCGGTCTGACCCATAGCATGATCGGAAAAACGTGTATCCGTATATTGATCGAACTCGATTTTCTTGTTCAGAACGCCAGTTTCCATCATCAAATCGCGCACCAGGTCGAAATCCGCCTTGCGCGGCGCGAGCTGTGTATAGGTCACGCGATCCATGGGGTTCGTCAACGCCCAGCGCAGAAGAGCCGGCTTCTGGTTGTAATAAAATCGGCCAACAAAATCGCTTGCGTCGTGTCGCGGTCGGTTTTG
>JAJYBW010000095.1 GCA_021778815.1 Acidobacteriota bacterium
CAGAAGCTGAATGCAGAGCGTGAAGAGCAGGGGCTGGCTCCGGCTGCGAATCCGCGCAACGCCGCAGCAGGTACATTACGCACCCTTGAACCGAACATTGTGGCGCAGCGACGCTTAGATTTCTATGCGTATTTTGCACTGAATGAGGAGGGATATATTTTCTCTCGTCAGAGCGAGTCGCTTGATGCTTTGGCCGCAGCGGGATTTCGAGTGAACCCAAAGAGGGCTGTTGTCGCCACGGTCGATGAGGCGTGGGAGTTTATTGCACGAGCCGACGCGATGCGGGATGCTTTGCCGTATGAAATCGATGGCGTAGTGCTGAAGGTGGACAGCACCGAGGTGCAGAATGATCTTGGGTTTACCGGCCGCGCTCCGCGCTGGGCGATCGCTTACAAGTTTGCGGCTCGCGCTGCAGCGACCCAAGTGAAGAACATTCTGGTGCAGGTGGGCCGCACCGGGAAATTGACTCCTGTGGCGGACTTGATTCCAGTGGCTATTGGCGGAACGACTGTAAGCCGGGCCACGCTGCACAATGCGGATGAGATTGAGCGACTCGGGCTAAAGATTGGAGATTTCGTCACCGTTGAACGCGGAGGCGACGTCATTCCCAAGGTGGTGGAAGTTCTGCGCGACAAGAGACCTGCGGATGCGCGTGATTTTGTTTTTCCCACGCAATGCCCGGAGTGCGGGAGTCCGGTGGTCCGCGAAGAGGGAGAAGTTGATTGGCGTTGTATCAACGTGAATTGCCCGGCACGCCTGCGAGAGAGCCTGCTTCATTTTGCCGCGCGCGGAGTGATGAATATTGAAGGCCTCGGCGACGCCGTCGTCAATCAACTGACAGAGCGCGGGCTGGTGGGTAATCTGGCCGATATTTACAGCCTCGAAGAGGCCACGCTGTTATCGCTAGACCTGGTCAAGCACAAGAAGGCGCAGGCGCTATTACAACAGATCGACCGATCGAAACAGGCACCGCTGGACCGCGTGTTGCTAGGGCTGGGCATCCGATTTGTTGGCGAGCGGACGGCACAATTTCTCGCTGATGCGTTCGGCAGCTTGGACCGCGTGATGGAAGCCAGCGCAGAGGAACTGGAACGGGTGCAGGAGATTGGTCCGCGAATATCGGAGGCAATTCTGGAATTTTTCGCGGTGCCTGGCAATCGCGAATTGGTCGAAAAGCTGCGAGCCGCGGGATTGAATTTCTTCGCGGAGAAGAGAAAAACTTCCTCCAGGCTGAACGGACTGACGTTTGTGCTGACCGGTACGCTGCCTTCGCTGACCCGTGAAGAAGCCAAGAAGCGGATTGAGGATGAAGGTGGAAATGTTACAGGCTCAGTGAGCAAGAAAACAAATTACGTAGTTGCGGGAGCGGATGCCGGCTCAAAGCTGGACACGGCGCGCAAATTGAATGTTCCCGTGATCGACGAGCCAGGGCTGCTGCAGTTGTTGGGGCATAGAAAAGCTTGACAACTAATTGGATGCGCCGGGCGCGAAATATCCCTTTTCAGCGCTGACCTTGTAGTTGCGATCGTACGCAACGAGGTAAATCGGCCGGAAGGCGCCGTCCGCCTTGAAATCCGCAGGCTTGTAGACCAGGGAATATTGGCTTCGCAACTCTTCCTGAATGCTTTGGAATGCTTCCGCCACATTTTCCATGCGAAACGGATTGAAGGCGCGTCCGCCCGTAGCGACAGCCATGGCTTTCAGAATGTCGTCACCACGGTCCCGGCTAGGGCTGTCGTTGGTGCTGATCGTGTAGATTGCGGTGGAGGCGCGCTGGCACATCTTGACAGCATCATCCAGAGTGGCGTGGCTCTGATCGTCTTCACCATCCGAAAGCAGGATGATAGTTTTACGGAGCGCTCCAGCACGAGCCAGCGGTAGCATCTGATCGCGGCACGCGGTGTAGGTGGCGTCGTACAGTGCGGTTCCGCCACCCGGTGAAAGTTTGCGAATACCGGCAGCGAGCAGATCGCCGTTGTTGGTATATCCCTGGGTAACGTCCGGGGTGACATCAAAGCCCATTACGAATGCCTTGTCGACCTGAGGACGCAGAACAGCCAATAGAAATTCGATGGCAGCATTCTGTTCAAACTGAAAGCGCGAACGGATGGAACTGCTGGTGTCAATCATGAGGCCGACCCGCAACGGCAGGTTGGTCTGCTGGGTAAAGCTGTAGACCTCCGCAGGCGCCATGTGATTATCGAGCAGCGAGAAGTCACGCTCGTTCAGATTGCGGATAAAGTGGCCATGCTTGTCGGTTACGGTGAAAATAAGATTCACTTCGTTGACGACGGTCGTGATGGTGTAGGCGCCATTTTGCTGCGCGTCAGAAGTTGGCTGCTTAGCAGGGCTCGACGCAGTATTCCCGGGTGTTGTCTTCGCTGGGGTGGGAGTTGCCTGTTTTGCAGGCTGGGCGGCGGGCGCGGTGCTGCTTTGCGCCAGAGAAATGTTCTGCGTTCCCACCAGAACGGCGAGGAGGATAGCAGCCATTTCCAGCCGGGAGCTATGCCATCTGAAGTTCAATCGTTCGATTTTCCAGCCGATCATTCATTTCAGTTTACCAGTCACGAGGGCTTATTTCTGCTGGACAGGCGACCTGAGCCGAGTTAGCCACCCCTCTAAATCCGCAGGCAACGGAGTTTGGAACTCCATGTCTTTTCCTGACTCCGGATGGGCCAACCGAAGCCGCATGGCGTGGAGGAAATTGCGGTCGACAGAAATCGCCTGCTCAAGAGCGGCCGCCTTCTGAAGAGGGGTGGCTGGAGCTTCCAGCAGAGGAAGAATTTTATGCGGCGCACCATAGAGCGTGTCACCGACGACAGGATGTCCGATGGAGGAAAGATGGACACGAATCTGGTGGGTACGTCCGGTTTCGATCTCCACCTCGACCAAAGTGAAATGCCCGTAGCGGGATTGGAATCGTTCCAGCACGCGGTAGTGTGAGACCGCCGCTCGTCCTCCCACGCGACGCGTTGTCATTCGCGTGCGCCGCTGCTGGTCTCGACTGATGGAAGCATCCAGCGTGCCGCGATCGAGCTTGATCGCCCCGTGGACAAGCGCGATGTAGGTCTTATGAACCTCGCGCTCGGCAAACATTTTTGAGAGGCTGCGATGCGTGGCATCGTTCTTGGCAACGACGATCAGGCCACTTGTCTGCTTATCCAGTCGATGGACGATCCCAGGGCGTAGCGGGCCACCTGTGGCCGAGAGTGTTGCCATGTGGTGGAGCAGGGCATTGACCAGCGTGCCTCGGTTGCGAGCACTGTCGGTCGCGCCCGAACCGGCGTGTACCATCATGCCCGCAGGTTTGTTGATGACCGCAAAAAATGCATCTTCAAACACGATGTTCAGGGGGATGTCTTCAGCTTCGGCGCGGAGCGGGGGAACCGTTGGATCGCCGACAACGGATACGATTTCGCCGGCGCGTAATTTTCCACTGGCTTTTACGGCTCGCAAATTGCAGCTGTAGTCGCGAACCAAAACACAATTCTGATCAATCCATTGCTGTACTCGGGCTCGGCTGGTCGAAGGCAGCCGCCCTGTCAGGAACTGGTCCAGTCGCTGGCCAACGGAAGCGTCATCCACGGGAAATTCCTGTGGAGCGGTCGTGGTGCTTTCCGAAGATGTCTCGGCAAGGTCCTCATCGAGGAGGTCGGTCAGGTCCTGGTCGTCCTCTTCGCTGAAGTTGCGGCGCGTCGGCTTCATGATGTCGCCAATCGGGTCTGTGGCTTTTCCATCAGCAGCAACGCGCCAACTACGACCAGGCAGAAATCAATCGTCTGGGTAAGAGACAGGGCGCCGGATAACACCATCAGCCGATTGCCCCCAAGGTAGAAATCCAAGAAGTAGTGAGTGAGCCCCGATGCCAACATCCATGCGCCTGCCAGTTCACCTGGCTGGCGCCGTTTTGGCAACCACCACAAGAGCAATAAGCATAGCGCTAGTTGTATTGCGCAGAGATAAAGCTGCACCGGCTGAAGCCTGGTGTTAAGAGGGGTGCCATTCCAGAGTGCCGCCCAGTGGCTATGGAAAACAACACCCCACGGAAGGGAAGTGGGGCGGCCGTAATCGCAGCCCGCGAAAAAACAACCCAGGGCCAGGATTGCCTGACCAAGCGCCCATCCTGGTGCAGCGGCGTCGAATGTATCCAGCCAAGGCATTCTCTTTAAAGTCATGTAGAGTAGGCCGGCAGACAGGCCCAGACCGATTTGTGTCAGGACCGAATCGACCGTTCGTGGAACGGAAATGCTGAGCATCAGGAGCGGGTATGACAGGAAGTCGTGCCAGTGTCCGGAGATCAGCAATAGTTTCGAGCCCAGCACCGCGGTGAACACGGTGATGAGGCCCAGGTTCCACATGGCATCTGGCGCGACTCGCAAGCGGGCAGCGGTTCGCATCGCCAGAGTCAGACCAGCGATTAGCGCGACGGCTGCAAAGACGCCGTAGGTAGGAATGCTGACTGGCCCGATGCTAACAAGACGTGGATACACAAGAGGAAGTAGAACAGAATCCAGCGGAAAACCAAACTTCTCAGGCAGGAGAGGGACTGGAGAGTAGAAAGCCGACCCGCTGGGCCGTATGGCAGTGCGCCGGTGAACCCGTCCTAAGACGGTGGGAACCCGCCGCGGCTCTTTAGGCGTTCCGGACTGGCGGACAGCACACCGAGCCGATTATTCGAGTCGAGTTCCCTGTTCGATGAATGTAGGTTCAACCAGCGTTGACCACCCTACCTGCTTTGCAGGCCGGTTTCTAAGTGGATGCTAACTGGCATTCGCACGGTTGGCAAGCGGGGAGTGATCGAGGTCACCCTTCGGCGTTGATTCTATTGGTCGTGCAGTACATTCGTGGGCTCGACATGGAGAACACGTCGCGCTGGAATCCAAGTGGCCAGTACTCCCACCAGCAGCATGGTCAGGGCGACACCGAACAGCACCAGCGGATCGTTGGGAGTAGCCTGATACACAATGCTGGCCAGGATGCGGCTGGCGAGGACACCTGACACGAGACCCGCGAATGAACCGAATGCGAGCAGAATGACGGGTCGCTGCAACGCCGCGCGCAGTATTTGCCCATGCGACGCTCCCAGGGCAACTCGAATGCCGAGTTCCTTCATGCGCCGGCTGACTGTGTAGGAGGCGAGGCCGAAGATGCCAGTGACGGCGAGCAAAATTCCCAGCGCGCCAAAGACGGCCAAAGCAGCGGTTGCTGCGAGGGACGGCAACAGCATGATTGCCAGGGCATCCTGCCAACTGCCCAGGCTGGAGATTGGGAGGTTCGGGTCGAGACGGCGAACGACATCGTGAATGGCTGGGGCCAACTGGTTCGAGTCGCGATTCGATCGGACCAGCATGCACATCTGCGGGTTTCCAATTTGGAAAATTGGAATAAACAGCGCCGGAGTTGGTTCCTCATTGACAGCCACGTACTTTCCGTTTTCCACAACGCCAACGATCTCGGTTTTGTTGCCGAAGATTTTCATGTATCTGCCAACAACATTTTCGGTGCCGAATAATTTCTCAGCAAACGTCTGATTGATGATCGCGACTCTCGGGGCGTTGGCATCGTCCTGCCGGGTAAAATTCCGGCCTACTAGAATGCGGGTTCCGGCTGCCGGCATATATCCCGGCGACACCTTGAAGTAGGGGGTTATGAATTTGCGGTTCTTCACACTGAATTCCGCTGCATCCGCTGCGAAAACTCCGGCGTTGGAGGTGTAAATGTCGAGCGGAGTCGCGCTCGCATATCCCACTTCAGTAACGCCCGGCAAATGGGAGACTTCGTCCGCCAGACGTTTCTGAAATTGCTCCGCGCTCGGGCCGCTATAGCCGGCCAGCTGCAGATCGACAACCGCCATCGTGACTCGCTTGGGATCAAACCCAAGGTTGGCGTGCATCGTGCGGCCCAACCCGCGCAATGCAACCAGGGAGGAGGTCACCAGCAGACAGCAAATCGCGATTTGGAATGCCAGGAGCAGGTCGCGAAAGACCCATCTCGAGCCTCCCGGCGTCATGGTTACGCCGCCCTTGATTGCCTGGTTCGGGTTCGTCTTCCAGATTTGACGTAAAGGCACAGAGCCAAACAAAACCCCAGCTGCCAGAGAGACAATGAAGGCGAACACATAGACTAGCTTGTCCGGAGCGACCACCATTTGAATGGGAAAACCAGCGGCAGGCTGCCAGTTGCTGAGAACTCCCAGCAGGCTGTTGGCTGCCACGTATCCCACCGCTCCGCCCAAGGCAGAAAGTACGATCGCCTCCGTCAGCAATTGGCGGACAAGTCGTGTCCGTGCCGCGCCTACGGCAACGCGAATGGCCAATTCACGGGCACGGTCGGTTGTGCGTGCGGCAAACAGGCCGCCGAGATTGGCACAAGCGGCTAGCAGTACCAGTCCAGCCAGCAGCATCACTCCGAAGGCGAACGCCTTGAGCGGGCCGCCAAGAACATTTCCGAGAAAACCAGGCTGCACCAGTTCAAAAGCTAAATTGGTTTCCGTTTGCGGATGCTCTTTTGCGAGCTGATGGGCGACCGCGTTCAAATTGGAGGTTGCCATGGCGGAGGTCACGCCGGGTTTCAAGCGGCCGATCAGGAATGTGTCCTGCTCACCGCGATCATGGATCCAGTTGTACCCCTCGATTTGGGCCTGGTTCATGACAGGAACGAACACTTCCGGCCAGAAGAAGCGCTCGGATCCCACAAAGCCTTTTTGGGTCACGCCCAGGACGGTGTATGGAACTTTATTCAGATGGATGACGCGGCCGACGATGCTTTTATCGCTCCCGAACCTGTCTCGCCAGCAGTTGTAGCTAAGGACGACATATGCACTGGCGCCAGGGCTGGTGTCATCCGCCGGTTGAATCAGCCGCCCCAGATAGGGTTGCACCCCCAGCATGTGAAAGTAATTCCCGCTGACCTCATCTCCCCAAACGGGCGCTGGGCCATTCGAAGTCTGAAGACCAATATGCGCGAAGCGATATATGGCCAGGTCAGAGAATGTCGTATTGCGATCACGCAGGTCCTTGTAGTCCGGATACGAATTGGACAGCGCTACGATACCGTCTTCGCCGGGATGCTGTAGCGTGTACACTTGCTTCGCGTTCGGATAATTCATGGGTTGCAGCACCAGCGAATTTAGAACGCTGAAGACAACCACATTGACGCCGATGCCAAGAGCCAGCGTGCCGATTGCCGTCAGCGCAAATCCAGGTGAATGGTGGAGTTGGCGGATCGCGTAGCGAAGATCCTGGAGTACAGATGCCAAAAACGTCTGCATAGGACGGTCCTCGGTAGACCTTACTTACAGGCACGTAGGAGGCCAGCTCGCGCATCGGGTAAGCTGTTGAAAGAAAATTCTAAGCAGGGGCTGGTGGCCCGGTATGGTGTCCGATTTCAGGAAAGAGTGTCCGGAAGCGGACAGGAAATTCTGTTTCGCTCTAAGACCACCCGAACAGAATTAGCCGGCTTTGCGGTTTTCTTCAAGGACTGCGTCGAGCATCTCCGCCAGCGTCTCGGTCCGAGACTTGATATTTAGAGCAATGTTGCCGGATAGAGCGTCCCGCTGCTGGCGTAGAGAGACCAGTTCGTCGGCAATATTAAGGGCAGCAAGAACGGCGACTCGGAGAGAGTCGACTGTAGTGCCGTGTTTGGCAACGGCGCGCATTTTGGCATCGACCAGAGCAGAGAGCTGCTCGAGATACCTTGGATCCGGACCGCGCAGATGATAGATCTGGTCGTAAATATCGACGACCAGATTGCAAGAAGAATCGTCTTGAGCGATTTCAGGTTGAGCCGTATCCACGGACTCAAGTGGACGCGATTCGTCGTGACCGGTTGGGTTCGACTCCTGTGGACCACCATCTGGAAAGTGACGTTGCGGATCGATTTTGTTCATCGTTGCTCCGTAGTGCCGAATTATTTCTACGCGTGCTTCAGGCAGATTGCGTGTAAGAAGCCTCGATAGCATCCAGCGACGACATGAGGCGTTCGACCCGAGTGCGGACGGTGTCGCGCTCACGATGAAGTTCTTCAATTTCCCGTTGTAACGTGGCTCCCTGTGCTTGCTGGTGGTCTAGCTGGGAACGCACGCTGGCCAATTCCTTCTCGATTTCGCCGCGTTGTTCGCGTTCGCGATTCAGCATTTCGATTGTACGAACGACGCGCTGCTCCAAAGCGGCGAGGGTATCGACCGCCACTGCAAGATCTTGTTCTTTCGCCATAAGTGTTGTCATAGATAAATAAGATGCTCTTCGCGCAGTATAGCGCTACGATTCGAGCGAAGCCGAATTTTCACAGGGGTTCCTGTGGGAAAGAGGGGCCGATTTTCCGCTGCCGGCAAAGTGAAGTGGACGGGTCGTGAAACTCCATTCCTCATGAAAGAAGTTCCAGCGGGAACCGCGGCTGTCCGCCAAGTCCCATGAGGGCAGCGAAAATTCGGCGAGCCCACTCCTGCAGTTCTTCCAGACGCAGCGTACGGTCTTGCGCTTGAAAAACTACACTCAGCAGCAGGGCATAGGTCCCTGACGGCTCTTTCTTGTCTCGAAAAACTTCGCGCGGTTCGGTGTTGCGCATCTCAGAGATGCCGAGCGACGACAACGTCTCGGCAATTTGCTGCCAACGAACGGCATCGGGAAAGGTGAAAGAGAAGTCGCGCACGACGGCGGGAAAGCGAGACAGCTCCTGGGTGACTGGCTGGCGGAGAGCGTGCTGAAAGAGACGCGCCAGGTTGAATTCACCGATGAAGACAGTTTGGCGAAGTTTGCGCGATTGAGACTCCTGCGGAGCGAGTTCACCGAAGAAGCCGAGGGTCTCGCCATTTGCGACGAGCCGGGCAGCGCGACCGGGATGCAGCCATGGCGGCATGAGGCCGCTCGATGGCGAGAACGCGTCCATGTACATTGACTTGGTTACAAATCCGGAGAGCAATTCTTCCACAATGCCTTTGAGATCGTAGAAGCTGTAATCACGCTGGCTGCCGAGGGCATGGGGCGCAATTGCAGTTCCGGTCGCGCCGACTACGAGGGAGGGCCTTTCCTGGATCCGCTCCGAGTTGCCGGTGAAGATGGTGCCCGTCTCGAACAAGCGCAGATCGTCGACCTCGCGATTCAAATTATGGGCCAGCATTGAGAGCATGCCTGGGATCAGCGATGGCCGCAGAAAACCCACTTCCTCGCTGAGAGGATTTCCAAGTTGCACGATAGAGTTTGGCTGTTGCGCAAATGAATTGGCATCGGCTGCGGAGCAAAATGTGCTGCTGATCGCCTCTGTATATCCGGCAGCACGCAGGGTTCGGCGAAGAAAGGACTCCTTGGCTGCCCAGGGCAATTCAGTCACGCTGCCGGCAAAGGATGGCAGTGTATCTGCGAAGTGATTGTATCCATGGAGTCGCGCAATTTCTTCGATCAGGTCAATTTCGAAGGCTAGATCGAGACGCCAGCTTGGCAACGTGACGGCATACGTTTCGGCGGAAGTTTTGTCCATCCGCGCTCCCAGCGCGGTCAAGTAGCGCTCGACGGTCGGAGCATCGAGGGGCTGGCCGCCCGCGGTTTTGCCGAGGATGCGGCTGATTTCTCCGATCTGCAGTGAGATTGGCGGGCGCTGCGAGGTACGCGCTGCCAGTTCGGGAATGACCACGTCAACGAGATCCCCCTCGATGGATCCGCCGGCCGCAAGAATCGAGTCGCAGACGAGCGCGGAGGCGAGCGGAGGCGCGTTGAAATCCGCACCGCGTTCGAAGCGATGAGACGCGTCCGTATGCAATCCGTGTCGACGAGACGACCTGCGTACCGTACCCGGGTCGAACCATGCAGCCTCGACAAGTATGTTTTTTGTGGCGGAGGTGATCATCGTATCCCACCCACCCATCACGCCAGCGAGCGCAAGAGCTTTCTTCTCGTCGGCAACGACAAGATCGTCAGGCACAAGGGTGCGCTCGGTGCCGTCGAGCAGATGCAGTTTTTCTCCCGCATGGGCACGGCGGACGACGATACCACCTTCCAGCTTGTCGAGGTCGAAGGCATGGGTCGGATGACCTATGGCCATGGTGACGAAGTTAGTCGCGTCCACAGCATTGCTGATCAGTTTCTGCTCGAGAAGGGAGAAACGCTGCGCAATTTTTCCGGTCGAAGGCACGATGTTGACGTCGCGCAGCACGCGTGCGGTGAATCGGCCGCAGAGGTCCGTGGCTTCAATGCGAACAGGGAATGGCTGCTTTGCAGGTTTGGCTGCCGGGAGAGAGACTTCCAGAGACTTCAGAGGGATGTCATAGATGGCAGCCGCTTCGCGCGCAATGCCGTAATGGTTCATGGCGTCGACGCGGTTGGTGGTGATGTCCATTTCCAAAAG
>JAJYBW010000096.1 GCA_021778815.1 Acidobacteriota bacterium
AGTGACCGCGTCTTTTAGAAGTGCTGGATGGCTGCCGGTTTCCAGCACCATGGTTGCAGCGCCCAGCGTCATTTGCGCGGCCAGCAGCGTGGCAATGTCGCGCGGCAGGCCGACCTTGACTCCGCCCTCGGCCAGCGATTCCAGAATGATGTAAATGTACGCGGGACCGCTGGCAGACAGCGCGGTGACGGCGTCCATGTGTTTTTCATCCACAGTGACGGTGCGGCCAACGCTGGCGAATACTTTTTCCGCGACAGCCAGTTGCTCGTCGGTGACAAATTTGCCGCGGCAGAGCGCCGTCGCTCCGCAACCCAGCAACGACGGCGTGTTGGGCATGGCGCGAATGACGGCCAGATCGATGCCTGCAGCTTTTTCGATGGCACCGGTTTTCACCGATGCGGCGAAGGAGATGATCGTCTTCTTCGCCGTCAGCGCGGGGCGAATCTGCGCCAGCACTTCCGGGACGGTCTGCGGCTTGACGCCCAGCAGGATCAGGTCACTGTTGCGCGCGGCGGCAAGGTTGTCGGTGGAAACAGAGACTCCCCACTGTGCGGCGAGCATTTTTGCGCGCTCCGGATGTTGCACGGTGGCGCGGATGTTTTCCGGACCGAACAGGCCTTTGTTCAAGAATGCCTGCAGCAGAATACCGCCCATCTTGCCCGCACCCAGCAACGCTACTTTTGTATTCAAGGTGGCTGCGGTTTCCTGTGGCTTTTTCTTTTTCTTGGCCATCAATTTAGTTTCCTTCCGTCGTTCGGGTAGAAAGCTTGTGCAGTTTTGCGTGGCCAGCGGCTTTTTGCTGCTGAATCCACGCCTCAACTCGCTGCTGCAGAATATCGAGAGGCAAAGCTCCCGCGTCGAGCACTTCATCATGGAAGGCGCGAAGATCGAAATTCTTTCCGAGGGCCTTCTGCGCCTCGGCGCGCAGCTCGATAATTTTTAGGCGGCCAATGTCGTATGCCAGAGCCTGGCCCGGCCACGCGATGTAGCGATCCACTTCTTCCTGAATAGTAATGTCATCCATTGCGGTGTGGTCGTGGAAGTATTGCACCATTTGCTCGCGGGTCCAATGTTTGGAATGAACGCCGGTATCGACCACCAATCGAACGGCGCGCCACATTTGGTTTTCCAGCATTCCGTATTCGCTGTAGGGATCCTGATAGAAGCCAACATCCTTGCCCAGCTGCTCGCTGTAGAAAGCCCAGCCTTCGACGAACGCAGTGTACATTTCAAAGCGGCGAAATTCGGGAATCCCGGTCTGTTCCTGCGCCAGAGAAATTTGCAGGTGATGGCCAGGGAGGCCCTCGTGATACGCAATTGCCTCTACCTGGGTCAGAAGGCGCTTGCTGGCGTCGGTTGTGTTGACGCGGATTTCTCCCGGACGAGAGCTGTCGGGCGTGCCCGGTTGATAGTCCGCCGGAACCTGATCGGCGGCGCCGAATGTTGGCATGGGCACAACCTTCAGCGGTGCGCTCGGCAGCTTCGTTACCAGGTCGGGCAGCTTCGGCTCCATCTGGTCGACATAGTGCTGGTACAACCCGATGAGCTGTGCGCCCGATTGCGCGTGTTCCTTGGGATTGTTGACCAGCGCTTCGTGAAAACTGCGCAGGTCCTTATAGCCCAGCTGGTGCACGACGGCCAGCAACTGCGGCTCAATCCGCGCCACATCCGCTACTCCCATCTGGTAGACCTGCTCCGGCGTCAGGTTAGTGGTGGTATAGCTCTGGACCAGGTACGCATAGCATGCGTCGCCATTTTTGGTGGCCCAGATGCCGGGGTCCTTGCGCGCGCCGGGAATATATTGTGCGGCGAGATACTTGGCGAGGTGACCGAACGCCGGTTGCACCTGGGTGCGGATAGCAGTCAGCAGAGCAGTGCGAATCTGGGCGCGATCTTGCTCGGACATGCCAGCGGGAAATCGCTGTAGGGGGCTGGCGAAGGGTGAATCTTCCGGCTTGCCGGTTGCGAGTGCGTTTACCTGCACCAGCACTTTCTGCATGATGAATTGCGGCTCGCTGCGACCGGCTTCCTGACCTAAAAGCATGTCTGTGCTGATTTGAAGGATGGCGGCGGGAACTTTGTTCAAGCGCGCGATGTAGTGGGCGTAGTCGTCTGCGGAGGTGAAGGAGAGCATGCCGGCCAGCATCGGCAGGTCGACTTGAATTCCGGAAAATTGCGTGATTGGAGTTTGCCATGGCTCGCAGGTCGATGATTCCTGCTGATCGACCAGGTCATGCACCAGCAAGCTCTTGCTCAGCTTGTTTTGTTCACTCATGCCGGTGGTGTCGACGGCGCCAAGGCGCTCGATAAAGCGTTCGCCGCGCGACAGAGAGTCGTTATAGGCCTCATCAGAATAGTCGGATAGCTGATCGTCGTAGCGCTTGTCGCCGATCGTAGACGCCATCTCTGGCGAGTGTTTCAGGGTGTCCTGCCAGTAGTCATGAAAGACAAGATTCAGTCGGGCTGTTCGATCCTGCAGGGTGTTGGTCTGCAGTTGCGGGGCAGGACCAAGATCTTTGGCCTTGAAGGATTGCGAGCGGACGGTGCAGGGAAGAAGCAGGCACGCGCCAAGCGTGATAAGCGAGACAGATCGACGACCGGAACGATTATGGCGCGGAGCAAACGACAATCGTGTTGCGAGGGGCATGGGATGAGTGTAAATGCCAGAGATGACGCTTGGAATGCCGGGAACTTCTAGCGCTTCGTATGCAGCAGGATGACGGTTGCTTTTCCATGTTTGGGTACAGGGATGGTGAGTTGATTTCCAGTACGCTGCGGTGCGACGGAGGCTTTCTCGCCCAGGTCGATGGAATCTACTTCAACCGATTGCACCGCATCCGCGTTGGGGAGTCGGGCAATCACCTGCAAATTGGAATCGAAACCGTCGGCATGATTCAAGGTGCGCCAGGCGGAGATCATGGTGATCATGATGTCGCCATTCTTCAACTGGAAAATGTTGCCGTAGGTGTTTGCGGGCAGGTCGAGCGCGTGCGGATAGAAAATCCATTTCTTGCCGGCGAACATGTTCACATACGGCTGATACATGTTGTGAAGTTTCTCGTTATAGGCGACGGTTTCCGCCAGCAATGGTTTGCCGCCCCGGGTGTGGTCGGAGACAAGCGAGTTGAAAGCGCCATAGCGTAAGCAGTGGAGATAGAGAATTTCCTGGTCGGCGCCGTCGCCGTCGAGAATCATCACGTGGCGCGTCAGGCCGAGATAGCTTTGCGCGGTGACCCATCCGGGGCTCACTTCATACGGCGCATTCTCCATCATCATGATGCCGTCGATGCCGCGCGTGCTGGCGACCGTGACCGGCTTGTTCGCGGTGATGGACATGCCGTGATCGTGCAATAACGGGCCGATGTATTGATCCAGCAAACGGCGATACATGAATTCCGGATAGTAGGCGGGCTTGTTGTCGACCATGGTGATGCCGTCGTCATGCGCAAAGTCGAACATGTAGCTGCGGCCGTACACATCCCAGAAAAAGCCCGCCGCGTCCGGATAGGACTGCACCATCTGTTTGGCATCATCGATCATGTGCTGGCCGAACCCGGTGCTTGGGTCGGAGTTCATCAGCCAGCAGGCGCGCTGGCTGGGGTATTCGCGTCCGCGCCAGGCGGCGATGGTCTGGTCGTCCTCACTCTTCGCGATACTTTTTGAAAAGTCCTGTTGGGCGTACCAGTATTCCGACTCGGTGGTGTTGTAGTAGAGAAACGTGCCCACTCCAGCTTGCTTGCTCAAACGGCAATGCTCCTCGATAGCTGCGCGGGTCAGAGTCGGACCGCCAGGGTCGGAAATATCCGTCCAACTCTTTACGTTCGGTGGCGGAATCATTTCGCCATACAAATGATAGGGACTGTGATATTCCTCCCAGCGAACACCCAGGGCATAGCGTTTTGCGTAGGCTTGGCGGACTTGTTGGGTGGTGAGAGAAGGATCCATCAGGTCATCGCCGCCGGTGTAGGCGCCATCCCATTTGTCGAAATTCGGATTGGGATCGAAGTAGGCCTTGTACTTGGAATAAAACCAGCCGAGCGAGGGACGCCAGTTCGCCGGTTGCGCAGAGATCAGCAGGCTCGTTTCCAGGTCATGCGAGCTGCGAAGGCCAAGGTCCTCATTGCTGACTTGGAAATAGGGACGCTCACTCGCGGGATACTGGCGGGAATTCCAGTAGAAGTCGGCCACTGCGCTCGTGTTGGTCAAGAAACGAATGCGAACGGCTGAGACCTCCAGCGGAGAAGCGATCGCTAGCGCGCGATCAGTTCGTTTGGAGTAGAAGACCATCAACGGGACGGTGGTTCTCCAATCGCCCTCGCCGATGGCTCCGGAGGTGGATTGACCGTAGTCAATGGAGAATGGCAGCCACGGCTTTACGCGAAACGGCGCATTGGAGATGGGCGCCCAGGCCTCGCCGCCCAGCGGCAAGGGGACATCGTAGATGACGCGAACGGTGCGATCCGGTCCGGAAGTCTTGCTGATGCGCACGTTCCATCGCACATCCTTGGGGCCGACCAGAAATGTCTCATGAACAACAAATTCTGCGCCAGGGTATTCCTTGTCGAAGGAGAGAGTGTCACCGTCGCCGTCTTTTGTCTGCTTCAGGTGCGTGACTTTGCCGGGATCGGATATGTCTCGGAATACGCGATTGCGCAATTCGTCATAGAGGGTCAATCCTCCAATGCGCTTGCCGACAGTGAACGTCAGACCGCTGTTTCCGTCCGTGTCAGAGGTGGCGTCGGCTAACGTCTGGTTGCAATAGTCCTCATGGCTGACCTGGTCGACAAGATGGTCGATGACGCCGGTCGTTTTATTGACCGATAGCTGGATTGAGTCATTTGCAGCGGTCCACTGATTTCGATTTTGAGAGTCCGAGGCAAGCCGTTGGCTGGCAAGCAGAGGCAGAGTGGTGGCCATCAAAAATGTTGCACAAGAAATCCGAAGGATTTTCATGGTTGCCATCAATGTAGTTCGCAGGGAAAAGAAGGTCAATTGCATTGGAAATGTAACGATTCGATCACTTGCAGAGAGTCAGCAATCCCCGATTGAATTGCGTCGCGCCAGGCTGATTCCGGCGAAGATGCGATATCGTGATGCTGAAGCTTTGATTTGAGAGGACTATGAAGAATCTTTCTCTTTTCTACCGCCTCGGAGGTACGGCAGCAGCCGTTCTTTTGGTCACCACCCCGACGCTATCGCAAACTCAGGCCGCGTTGCCACGCGCTCCGCACGCCAAGGTGACGACGCTAACCGAGCCCGGCTCCTTCAGCGAACCCTCGGTTGCGGTAAATCCTGTGAACCCAAAGCAAGTGGTGGTGGCCTACCAGAATCAGGCGAGCATTGCCTACACCACAGACGCGGGCGAGCATTGGCAACACGCCGCGAATACCGCGCCGAAAGAGTTCAAGGTCTCTGGCGATGTTTCCGTGACCTACGACAATCAAGGCCACGCCGTCCTCTGTTTCATCGCGTTCAACAAGCTCGGTACGTCCAATTACTGGGGGCATGCGACCAAAACGAATGCGGTCTTGATTCACCGATCGCTCGACGGCGGCAAGACCTGGGAGCTGGCTCCGATACCGGTTTCGCTGCAACCGCAGCAGCCGGGAATCCCTTTCGAGGACAAACCGTACATCGTGGCCGACACTTCGCACGGCAAATTCGCCGGCAATTTGTATATCGCCTGGACGCGTTGGAGCCTGGTGGACTCGCGCATGGTGCTGTCGCGTTCCACGGATGATGGAAAAACCTGGTCGACACCTAAGGAAATTGATCAGACGCCCGGATTGCCGCGCGACGATAACGGTGCGCTGGAGGGGTTCGATGGAGCGGTGGGTGCTGACTCTACCTTGTACGCGGTTTGGGCAGCCGGGAACTACATTCAGTTCACCACCTCGCGCGATGGAGGCAAAACATTCGCGAAGGTGAAAAATATTATTCGAAGCGGGCCGACCATGTTCGCGGTGCAGGATTTCGACCGCGCCAACGGATTTCCGCAAATCGCTGTCGATGCCCGCAGCGGCGACCACAATCATGCGCACCTGTATGTGACCTGGAGCGATACTCGCAACGGAGATATCGACGTATTTTGTGCGCGATCGCTGGACGGAGGTAAAAAGTGGAGCGCGCCGGTGCGGGTGAACAGCGACTCGATCCACGATGGCGCTGACCAGTTCTTCCAATGGCTCACCGTGGATCCGGTCACGGGGGCTGTCTCGATACTTTTCTATGACCGACGGCTGGACCCGGAAAATGAGAAGACCCTGGTCACCCTGGCGCGATCGACCGACGGCGGCCAGACATTCCAAAACTATGCATGGAGCGAGAAGCCGTTCGTCGCAGCTGAGCAGGATTTTATGGGGGATTACAGCGGAATCGCTTCCTTCAATGACAGGGTCTACGGCGCGTGGGCGGAAGACACCATGCCCAAGAAGAAGGCGTCTGGGGACGAGAAAAAACCTTCTGCCGCCACCGGCGAGGATCATTCGACGGATGACACCATTGTTCGCGTCGGGGTGGCGGATTTTTCTGTGGGGATGTCATCCAATCGGTAGAGCGACGGAAGGTCGGCGCAAAACGGAAGAAATCTCCTATTGAATCGATTGATGCGGCAGAGTGGCGATTTGTTTCGGTTTTGCACTGAAGATGCGACACTCTCTTCCCGAATCAAGGGGTCCAATTTCAGATTTGCTTCGTCCAACTAGAGTAGGAGAAGTCGGGGCGAAATTCCTCGGATTCGGGTACACTTCATTCATATCCATGATGCAAAGCACTCCTCGGTAGGGTCTAAGAAAATCTTGAGATGCAAGAGAGAGTTTTCGTGAAGCCAAAGATATTGGTGGTCGATGATGAGCGCGTGATTGCCGATACGCTAGTGATTATTCTGAACCGGAACGGTTTTGATGCCACAGCTGCTTACAGCGGCGAATCGGCTGTCGAAATGGCCCAGTCCATGCAGCCGGAAATGATTATCAGCGATGTCATCATGAATGACATGAATGGCATTGATGCTGCCATCCAGATCCGCAGTCTGCTGCCGAAGTGCAAAATTCTTTTGTTTTCCGGTCAGGCGGCAACCGCCGATCTGCTGGAGAAGGCGAGAACGCAAGGCCATGAATTTGAAATTCTTGCCAAGCCCGTCCACCCGCAGGACTTATTGATGCACCTGCGTTCTTAACCGCAAATTCCTGTGCGCAATATTTTTGTTGCATGTTCTTGATTGCACAAACATTTGCATGGAGCCGTGCAATTTTGTTCGGCCGCCCTTAAACCTCTCTGCGTCCTTCCATGGCGCGCGTCATTGTCACTTCATCCGCATATTCAATGTCGGCTCCGGCCGGGATGCCGGTGGCGATTCGCGTGATGCGGACGGGCATCCCGCGCAGCAGTTGCAGCAGATATCCCGCGGTGGCTTCGCCTTCGACGGTGGGATTGGTGGCTAGAATCACCTCCTGCAGGCTGCCGGCTTGAACGCGTTCGATCAGGCTGTCGATGCGCAGCTGGTCCGGGCCAATTCCATTCAGCGGTGACAACGTTCCATGCAGCACGTGGTAGGTGCCGTTGAAATGCTTGGTGCGTTCAATGCTGGCAATGTTCGACGGCTCTTCCACGACGCAGATTACCGCCTGATTTCGTGACGGATTACTGCAGAACTGGCACGGATCGACATCTGTGATGTTGTGGCAGATGGAGCACAAGTGGAGCTGGGCCTTCATATCCCGGATCGCGTCGGCCAACGCGAAAGCGTCCTGTTCCGTGGCGCGTAGGATGTGGAACGCCAGGCGCTGCGCCGACTTTCTGCCGATGCCAGGCAGCTTTGAGAGCTCGTCAATCAGTTGGGTAAGGGGTTGCGCGAACCGTGACACGAATTTTCCTTTGTTGCTTGAGGTGGAAAGCTGAAGTATTGCTTTAGATTGGACGGCTGCTTCTCGGATCGACTTATTGTCCCAGCATCCGCATCCACTCCATCCCTCCGAGCATTCCAGAGAGCTTGCCTTGCAGCGCTTCATCGACTCGACGAGACGCATCATTGACGGCCGCGGCGATCAGGTCCTGCAACATTTCCAGGTCGGCGGTGTTGGGCGTGGGGCCGCTGCCGACGGCAGCTGCGGAGGGATCGACCTGCACGGCCAGCACTTGCTTCTTGCCATTCATCCGGACTGTAATCGCGCCGCCGCCTGCTGAGCCCTCTACCTGGATCTGGGCCATCGTCTGTTCCATCTGCTGCTGCATTTGCTGTGCCTGGCCCATCATCTCTTTCATTTTGTTCATGTCCATCGGGAGACCCTTCCAATCAGGATTTCGAAGCTTGCGGATCGCGGAGAGAGACAACACTGCGGACCTCCGCGGAAAAAAGTTGTTGTGCGTGGCGAATCAGGGGATGGTCCTGGGGCCGCGTCCCGCCATCGACGGGGGGAGCCAGATTCACTTTTGCCTGCGGTTTTTTGCCATTGGCTGCGGACGTCTCGCCGGGTTCCAAACGTATTGTGCGGCCGGGTTCGGCAGTCTGGCGAAAGGCTTCTTTGACGAGCTGTTGCGCGGCTGCCGGGTACATCATGTCGAACAGAGTTTTGGAAGCGGCGACCCGGACGCGTAACTCATTGCCATTCCATTCGCAGGTTCCGGACTCGAGCATGTAAGCGGCAGTTTCATGGCCTCCCTGGGTCAGCGCGTGGCTCATGGCGGCGCGCAGGGGTTCTATATCGGCTGCGGCAGAGGGTGGGGCGGACTCGGGTTGGGATGCCGGCGCCAGGATTTCAGCCGAAGTACTGTCAGCTGCTACTGGAGAAGGTTCGGGCTGAGCGATGGCAACAGCTGTTGCGGCGACTGGGGGCGGAGTTGTAGGCTGTGCCTCTATCGGCTGGGCTGGCGGTTTCTCGGGCTGCGATGATGCGCTGGCTGAGGGATTCGGTTTTGGCGCGGTGGAGGCTAATGGCGCAGGTCTAGAAGACGCAATGGCTGCAGACCCCGGGGAGCTGGCAAACATTCCCTGCAGCGGATGGCTTTCCGCCGTTACGGGAGCGGCGGTTTCGCTGAGCGGTGGAACTGGTTGGTTGAACTCCTCGCGAATCGGCGACCGAGAGACAGATGGCGCCGTAGCGGTCGAAACGTTGGAACGCGGCAGGGAAGATTCCAGCTGTTTCGGTGCGGCGGTAGTTCCCGATAGTCGCGGCGTCGCGGCGCCAGAACTTCCACCAGTTCCTGAGGGAAGCGAAAGCTGGCGGAACAAATCCTCCAGCGGCAGCAGCCGTTGCATGTGAACCAGTTTCAGCAATCCAAGCTCAAGGTGGAAGCGCTGCTCCTGGCGGTAGCCGAGATCGTCGAAGGTTCGCAGCATGGAATTCAAAAAGCGCGTCAGATCTTCTTCAGAAAACGCTGCTGCCACCCGCTCCGCGCGGGCTCCCTCTTCATCGGAAACCTGTAGCAGGTCAGAATTCGTTCCGGCGATCCGGGCCATCAGGCAGTTGCGAAGAAAACGCACCATTTGCCGCGCGATTTGCTGCGGGCTGTTACCGGCGTCGAGCAATTGTGCGGCCAGCTGCAGCATGGAGGCGGCGTTCTGTTCCTTCACCGCTTCCATCATGTTCTCGAACACCTGATTCGAAACCGTTCCCATCAGGGAGCGGATCTGGGAGGCTTCCAGGGTGTGTGCGCCATTCACCAGGGGAGCGCTGGCGATGGCCTGATCCATAATGGACAGCGCGTCGCGCATGGAACCGTCGCCGGCCTCGGCCAGCAAGGACAACGCGGCTTCATCGACGCCGACGGATTCCATCTCCGCGATGCTGCGCAGCTGCGCCACAATTTCCTGAAACCGCACCGCATGAAAACTGAAGTGTTGGCTGCGCGAGCGGATGGTCTGGGGAATGTCTTCCGGCTGCGTGGTTGCCATCATGAAGATTACGTGCGCCGGCGGTTCTTCCAGAGTTTTCAACAATGCATTGAAGGCGGCATCGGTGATCTGGTGGGCTTCGTCGAGAATGTAAATTTTGTATCGATCCCGTGCCGGGCTGTAGCGGGCGCCTTCACGCAGCTCTCGAATTTCGTCGATGCCGCGATTGGTGGCGGCGTCAATCTCGATGACGTCCATGGCGTTGCCGGCGCGAATCTCTGTGCAGGCGTCGCACACTCCGCAGGGTTCCGGCGTGGGACGCTCGGGCGTGCCCTGGGGGGTGCGGCACTGCAGCGCCATGGCAAGAATGCGGGCGATGGTGGTTTTGCCGATGCCGCGGTGTCCGCTGAAAATATAGCCGTGCGCGATCCTGTCTTGCGCCAGGGCGTTC
>JAJYBW010000097.1 GCA_021778815.1 Acidobacteriota bacterium
AGAACCATCTTCCTCGCCTAAGCCTTTTCTATATGCGCCACACATGAAGCTGACAATTGAGAAAGTCATTTACGGCGCTCAGGGCCTGGCGCGTATGCCCGCGGACGATGCGACGCGCGGCGGCCTCAGCGTATTTGTGCCGTTCACGCTGCCCGGTGAAATCGTGGATGCGGAGATCACGCAGGAGCACCGTGGATATTCCGTTGCCGCTGCACGGCAGATTGTGGGAACGTCTGAATTCCGCGTGACGCCCCCGTGCCCGTGGTTCATGACGTGCGGCGGATGCCAGCTGCAACATGGCGTGTATTCCTACCAGGTGGAACTGAAGCGGGAAATGCTGCGGGAAAGTCTGACGCGGACGGGAGTGCGGGATCTGCCGGAGGTTACGATGCTGGTCGGCGAGCCATTGCGATACCGCAATCGCGTTCGCCTCCAGTTGCAGACCCGGCCGGAATTTTCACTTGGCTATCGGCAGGCGAAATCACATCGAATGACGGCGATTGAAGGGTGCCCCATCGCGGCGCCGCTGCCGGAGCATTGCATTGGAGTCTTGCGGACACTTGGGGCGGGTGGAATGGTTCCGGTGGACGCACAGGAAATTGAACTGTTCACGAACCATGATCAATCCGAACTCTTCATTACGATGTGGGCACGGCCGCACACCGGCAAGCGCGAAAACGTGTACCAAGTGTTTTTTGAGAATCTGCAGAGAGAGATTCCTCAGCTGGCGGGTGCGCAGGTGCTCGCAACGCAGAATGGCAAGGTTCGTTCGCCCAGACCTCCGTTGCAATGGGGACGCCAGAGTGTGAATTATCGCGTGGCCGGTCGTGATTATACGGTCAGCGCAGGATCGTTTTTTCAGGTGAATTCCACGCTGCTGAACAAGTTCGTCGCTGCAGCTATCGGCGACGAGAATGGCAGTGTTGCGTGGGATCTCTACGCAGGGGTGGGCCTGTTTTCCGTTGCATTGGCGGAGCGATTTGAACGCGTGATCGCGGTGGAGTCGAGTGCAGCCGCCTGCAAGGACTTGCGACACAATTTGCGTGGCAGCCGGGCGCAATACGTGCAGGCATCCACAATGAATTTTCTTCGGCAGGCAAATTCGCTCAAACAGGACGCGCCCGATTTGATTCTGCTCGATCCTCCGCGTGCCGGCGCGGGCGTCGAGGCTGCAAAGATGCTGGCAGATGTGGGGCCGAGCAGGATCGTTTATGTCTCCTGCGATCCGGCGACATTGGGCCGCGATCTAGCGGCATTGATACAATCCGGCTACCGCCTCCTTCGCCTGCAACTGGTCGATATGTTTCCGCAAACGTACCACATGGAAACCATCGCGGTGCTTCAGCGCTAAGTTCGCGGGCTACATCATGGTTTCAGGCACAACCCTTCCGGAGACGACGCGGTCCGCACGAAGGTTGAGCGGGTACAAACCTGCGCCTCTGCGCGCGACGCGCTATCGACTTCGACAGGAGCGCTTGTCCTTCGGCAGCGCGCCCATGCTGCTGGCCGCCGCAGGATTCTCGCTCGGCATTATCGATGCGCACTGGGTCTGGCACCCACCTCTATTAAGCTTGCTGGGCGCATTACTAGCCGCTGGATTAGCATTGCTGGCGGGGCGGATCGCCATGCGCACGTTGTGGCTGTCGTTGCTGCTGTTGTGGTTTTGCGCTGGACAATTCTGCGCATTCGTGGCTCCCGTTCCTTCGACCTCGCCTGAGCTTGTGCAACTTGCCGATGGCCTGCAGCGGAGCGTCAGTGGAACCGTGACAGCGATTCACTCGGCTCGAACTGAGACGCGACTCAGTCCTTTTGGAAGGCCCTCGGAAACAGAACAGACGCAGCAGATTGACTTGTCGCTGGACCATGTGGAGGACTTCAACGCGGATCACGATTGGCAAACGGCAGTGGTGGGAGGCCTGCGGCTGAACATCTATGCCAAGCCAGGAGAAAGCCTGCCGGACATGCGCTGTGGCGAGCAGCTCAACATAGTGGTGCGCTTTCATACGCCTGGGCAGTATCACGATCCCGGAGCCTGGAACTATCCGGCCTATCTCGCCCAGCATGGCATTGCGGTGCTAGGGAGCTCGGACGTGCGCACCGTTCGTGTGGCGTCTGCGCGCGGCCGTCCATCCTGGAGTTGCCTGGCGACTGCCGCACAGAGTTGGGCCGCAACACGGCTGGATCAGATTGCCGCGATTAGCGCCTCTTACCGCTGGCTGCCGCGATGGATGCGCCTGACGTCGCAGGACAGCAGCGTGCTGAGCGCCATGTTGTTTGGCGACCGAACACGCCTGCAGCACTCTATGCGAAGCGCTTTCGAACGCACCGGATCCTTCCATCTGCTGGTTGTTTCCGGATTGCACATCACCATTGTGATTGGGCTGATTTTCTGGCTGGCACGCAAACTGCGGATGGGCCAGGTGTTGGCCACGCTGATCGCAATCTCCCTTGCTTTGCCGTATGCGTTTCTGACAGGCTTTGCTCCGCCGGTGCAGCGGGCGCTGTGGCTGAGCGCGGTCTATCTGCTGAGTCGTATCCTTTACCGCGAACGTGCCGCCCTTAACGCGATTGGGATCGCTTCGATCGGCGTGCTGGTTGACAATCCCTTGGCATTGTTTGATGCCAGCTATCAGATGACGTTCCTCGCCGTGTTGGCGATTGCAGGCGTAGCCATGCCGCTGATTGAATCTACGGTGGCACCGTATCTGCGAGGAGTTCGCCTGCCGAGACAACTACGGCTGGATCCAATCCTGCCGCCGAAGGTGACTCAAATGCGGGTCCTGTTGCGCATGTACGTCGAGCGATTGCGCTATATTGTTGGTCCTCGCTGGGGATGGAGATTGCCGTTCGGAATCGTTCGCTGGTGTCTTCGATTCACTGAGGCGATGATTGTGGCCTTGGTGGTGGAACTGGCGATGGTGCTGCCGATGGCCGTCTATTTCCATCGAATCACCCTGGTGGCGTTGCCGGCGAATTTGTTCGGGTTGCCGTTGCTGGCGTTCATGTTGCCGCTGGCATTGATGACGTTTCTGCTGGGCTGCATTCATCCGGCGCTAGCCGTGCCGACCGGAGCCGGCACGGCTGTGCTGCTGCACGCTATTTCCTGGCTGATCCACTTGTTTGGAAATCTGGCGGCCTCATCGCTGCGAACTCCCAATCCACCAACATGGTCTCTTTTCTGCTTCGCTGCCGCCTGGATTGGCGCCTTGTGGATGGTCCGCCTGTCACGCCGGTGGAAGGTGGTTGTGTTGGCGGCGATTTCCGTTGGCTCGCTGCTGGTGCTGTGGCCCGTCCCGATTAGCCGTCATCGTGGAGTGATGGAGGTGGCAGCGATCGACGTGGGCCAGGGAGATTCTCTGCTGGTTGTCACGCCGGACGGGCATACGTTGCTGGTGGATGCGGGGGGCCCGGTGGGAGGTCCACGCACGGACGATCCTCAATTCGATATTGGTGAGGAGGTTGTGTCGCAGTACTTGTGGTTACGGCATATCCGTCGTCTGGACGCAGTGGCGTTGACCCATGCGCACAGCGATCATATGGGCGGCATGCCGGCCATCCTTAGGAATTTTCATCCCAGAGTATTGTGGGTGGGCAACAATCCCATGATTTTGGACTATCGGGCGCTGCTGGCTCTGGCAGAGCAAGAGAAAATTCCTGTACAACGGATGGGCGCCGGTGAGCGTTTTGAATTTGGCGGCGTTCACGTTCGGATTCTTGCGCCTTCCGCTGCATATCGGCCGGGTACGCGCGCGATGAATGACGATTCCCTGGTAATGCGTATCCGTTACGAGAAAACAGCAGCGCTGTTGGAGGGAGATGCGGAAGCACCAGTTGAAGAAGAGATGGTCGCCACAGAGCCGCTGGCCGCGGGACTACTGAAGGTGGGCCATCACGGCAGCAATACGTCGACGATTCCATCCTTTCTGGCTGCGGTTCATCCCGAATTTGCGGTGATCTCTGCCGGCCGTAATAATCCGTTCGGACACCCTCGCGTCTCCGTGCTGGAAGAATTGGGGGCGGCGCACGTGCGCGTCTATCGAACAGACACGTTGGGGCTCAGCAGTTTCCTGTTGACCGGGACCACAATCCAACCGGTGCGCTAGTGCGTGATCCAGGCAGTGACGTTTGCCGGGCGGTGTTGCGGAGTAACTATGGATGATCGACGCGAGTCAGTCGCATCGTGATGGTGCCCCAGAATAGGTGGGCGCGCACCTGTACAGGAAGGTGGCGTGCGTCATCTGTATACCAGATCCAGATATTTCCGCGGTTCTTCACCACGCCGGCGGCAGCGGTGGGCTGCACGCGAATCGCCGCAAAGGTTCCCGCGGGAGTGATTACGGATTCTTTGGCCTCCACCTTGACGGTAACGGGAACCACGTGCCCGCCGTCAGCCAGAGGGAAGTAGAGATCATGACCGACCTGCAACGGCTGTGACCCAACATAGAAGATGGCGGAGAGGACATCGGTCACGCAGCCTGGAATCGGCGAAGTTTGCTGCTTGTAGGTTCCGGAGACCAGATTCTTTTCGCTGATTTTTTGCAGGTGATGGGCATAGTCCAGCTGCATCAGGCCATTAATCCGTCGATGGCCCTCCTGAATCTGCTTGCGATATTCGAAGGAGCAACCGGATAAACGATCGAAGACACTGTCGTATCGGTCGCTGACTGGGAACAGGAGGTTGACTGTCCCGATGGAGGCGGCTGTCGCTACTACGTGAACATTGTTGCCCTGGGACTGCAGGTGAAACGTGGCCGTGCCAGCGGGAAACACGCGCCAGTCGACGGCATAGGTTAATGATTCATTCACTGGAACTTGAAATTGCGGATTGGGAGCAGGAAGGCTGGGCGTTTGTGCAAGCGCGACAGGAGACAGGCCAGCAACAACAAGCGACACGGCGGCAAAGGCAGCTAAAAAATTTCGCATATTCCTTTTCTTGTTTGCATTTGTCTTTGCCGAGGACAGAAAAAATAGAATTGCCAACTTTGGCCGTCAGTGCCAAAGAAATATGCGGGCTACCAGAACAAGATACATGCATACGGCGCCTAAAATCGAGTTGTATTCACGATGTTTGCGATAGAGTTGAAGCGAAAATTTTCCTTCCCCTCCGGGTAGCGGTCGCCCCAGTCGCGGAATCAATCGTGGAACGCGGGCTGCATAGGCGTCGTAGTCAGAAAATTGGGTGCGCAGATATTCTTCTTCACCCACGATCACGGGCCAGTAGATGATGAGGAAAAGCACTAGGAAAACCAGGGCAATCCACAGACTCCTTGCCGCGATAGCAAATCCGAAAGCAATCAAAATCGAGCCAAAATACAGGGGGTTGCGCGTATAACTGTACGGCCCGGTGGTCGTCAGTTGAACATTTTTGGTGACGTGCCCGGAGGCATAGCTTCGAAGCAGAATCCCTGGCACAACCAGAATCAGACTCAACAACAAAGATCGCCATGTGGGATGCGCGAGCCAGAAATAGAAAATGGCGGAAAGAAACCCGAGTGGGACGCGAATGCGGCGCGAAATCTTTTTCCATCGCCGATTAAATGGAGTTGAACTCATTGCGCAGCCTCCTGCGACCGGAGGAGTTGTTGCGCCGCTTCCATCACATCCTTCACGGTAATCGTCAGCAGGCCAGTTTCTGGCTCGCTTCTGCGGGTGTGATCCCGCTTGCTGGCGGGATGCCGCAAGACCAGCGCGCGGGTTTCATAGGGACCATTGCGTGCCGGGTTAGTGGGACCGTAGATGCCAACCACGGGGATGTTGAGAGCGGCCGCAAGATGCAGCGGGCCGGTATCTCCTCCGATGAACAAGCTGGCGCGGCGTGTACACGCGATCAACTGACCGATACTGCCCGTCATAGGAAAAATTCGCGCGCTCGGATCGGACGAAAATGCATTCGCCAATTTCGACTCGCCAGGGCCGATGTTGACGACCGTTGCGAACCCCAGTGGGGACAATTCGGCGGCGACGTTCGCAAAGCGTTTGGCGGGCCAGCATTTCGCTCCCCATCCCGCACCGGGATTCATCAGTACGAATCGTTCAACGCCGCGTTCGGCCAGCCATTTGTCACACCAGTTTTCTGCAACTGGATCGACGGGCAACGCAGGCGCTTGATAAGGCAGGTTTTCTTTGAAGACTGCATTCACGACTTCATTGGCCTGCTCCACAACGTGCACGCCGGTGGTTGCGATGCGCTCGCGAAACAGCCAGCGCGCCAATGGTTCTCGGGGAGCAGCTTCGCCGATCATGCGCGGCGCCCTCGCCATTCGTCCGATCCATGCCGAGCGGATCGCGCCCTGAAGGTCGACGCAGATGTCATATTGTTCGGCGCGCAATGCGCTTCGAAGTTGTCGAATTTCGTGGATTGTGGAAAGTGAAAACGGCTTGCGGGCCCATCCCTTTGCAGGCACGCGATGCAGTCGATTGACGATGGGCATTTGTGGGCCGCGTTCGCAGTTCTGGCCGCAAGACTCTGCACACAAAAGTGGGGACCACTGCGGTTCGATCGCCCAGCCGATCCAGCTGTTGGGATGATATTGATCGAGCGCTGCACGCAGGGCTGTTACCGCCGGCAGCGCGTGGAGGATATCTCCCATCGCGCCTAAGCGAACGACAAGGATGCGCAGAGTTTGAGATTGAGTAGGCAACGATTCATCATCGCACGTTGCGTGGGTAGAGTTGAAGATGTTCCTGCAGGAGTGATTCCAACCTGTCGATGCAACGAGGCTGTTCTTTCAGGCGGAGCTCCAGTCCTGCAACGAGGAGTGGCCCTTGTTTTTCAAGTTCGGCGCGCAGTGCAGGGGGAATCCTCACGCTGTCTTTTTCTGTGGTTACAAAGCAATTGGCTTTGCAACGGCTGGCGACTGCTTTCAGGCGAGATATGTCGCCGAGGTTGTAGATGTGGTGATCGCGAAAGGCAATCGTCGACTGTAGCGCCGCGCCAGCTTGCCGTAATCCATTGAAAAATCCTTCGCCATCGCCGATGGCACAAAAGGCAAGTGCATTATGAATCGAAGCTGGGTCCGCGAGAAGGGTGGTTCGGCGCTCGACAATCCACACGCTACCGGGATCGGAGGGTTGGCCACGTCGACCCATGAGATGCAGGACGCGCTCAGATAGATCGGCATCCTCTGCGCGCAAAACGCAGATGTTCGCTCGGCGCAATCCGCGAACCTGTTCGCGAAGGCGCCCAGCAGGAAGCAGCTGCCCATGGAGGTCGGCACGCTGCAGCAGAACGATATCTACCGCACGAGATAATTTGCGATGTTGAAACCCATCATCGAGAATGTGAAGCCTTCGTAAGTCGAGGGAGTCGGCCCCGGTTTCATTTTCGGCTAACTTTCCGGCATCATATCGGTCCGCTCCCACATACACGGAAAGCCCATGCCGAGCCATCAGGAGAGGCTCATCGCCAAACTCTTCTGGTGTGCCGGCAGGATGGACCCGCGCGACAGTCTTGCTACTGCGTCCGTAGCCACGGCTCAGGACGTCGATATTCCACCCGCGTTGCGACAGCAGATCTGCAAGCAGCAACACCAGGGGAGATTTTCCGCTGCCGCCGACAGAGAGATTGCCGACGCTGATCACCGGCCAGGATAGTCTTTGCGCTTGCAGCCAGCGGCGGTCATAGGCGCAGTTTTTGAAGCGCGCTGCAATCCCGTAGGGCACTGTGAACGGCCATAGCAGAGCCGATGCGGCACTGCGTTGAGGGCTGCCTATCTGGCGGCTCATTGCTGGACGGCCTCATTTGTCACAGGTGTAGATTCGGCCAGAACTTTCCGGATGGCGGCGAGACAGGTTTCAGAAGCGCCCGCCTGCTCCTCGAATACTTGTCGCGCCCGGCTGCCCATCGGCTTCGCTTCGGGCGAGGTCAGCAGTTCCTGCAGCGTCGGGCACAAACGTTCCGGCGGCGTGACGCGAATAGCATCCTGCTCCAGCAACGCCGCGACCATGCCGCGAAAGTTTTCAGTATAAGGACCCATCACGATGGGGACCGCGAATTGCGCCGGTTCGAGTGGGTTGTGTCCGCCGGCCGGAATCAGACTTCCACCGACGAAGGCCACCGACGCAAGCGAATACACAGACGCCAACTCACCGACAGTGTCGAGAAGGAATACGCTGCCGGCCGCGATCGGCTGGGGATGCAACATCCAGTCAGATCGGCGAATCAGAGCAACGCTTGCGTCAGTGATCAGTCTTTCGACGGAGCGAAAGCGCCCCGGATGTCGCGGCGCGAGGATCATGGTGAGTTGAGGGATGTCGGGAAGCGATTCGCTAAGCGCGTCGAGAAGAAATTTTTCTTCGCCCTCAAGAGTGCTGCCGGCGACGATCACCTTGCCCGACTGCGGCAGATGGGCTCGCAATTCGCACGTGATCGGCAATTCAACCGTAGCGCGTACGTCATATTTCAGATTGCCGGCAGAAAGGGCCTTATCCGCAGGCACGCCGATCTCCACGAAGCGCTGTCGATCTTCTTCGCTCTGCGCCAGCACGAGCGTCAACTTGCGAAGCAGCGGCGCCCATAGGGCGCGCAGAGCGCGGTATCGCGGCAGTGATCGATTCGAGATGCGACCATTGACAACGATGACGGGAACGCCGGCCTGCTCCGCTTCGACCAGCATGCGTGGCCACAGTTCGCTTTCTACCAGGACGAGAGCGCGGGGCTTCAATTCCTTCAGATAGCGGCGCACGATCCAGGCAAAATCGAGCGGGTAATAAAAAACTCGGGTTGGGCGAGGACCGGAATCGTTCGGTTGGTCGGGAAGTGTATCGAAGCGTTCCTGCGCCAATGTCTGGCCGGTTCTTGTGGTGGTCGAAATCACCATTTTCAAAGTCGGATCGAGGGCCTGCATTCGTTCAATCAGGCGGCTGGCAGCGATGACTTCGCCAACGGAAACGGCGTGGATCCATATCGTGGAGTGGTCTCCGACAAATCGACGCAGGCCAGGCGAAATGAGTCCTAGCCGCTCGCCCAGCCCGTTGCGGTAGCGACCGCTCCACGCCATGCGGAGAAGCCAATACGGCGAAGCGACAACGATTGCGACCACTAGGGCCAGACTGTAGAGCAGCATCATGGGTAAATAGCGTGCTTACTTTTTTGCGAGCTGGACTGCGCTATGCTGTCAGTTTCTTACAGCGAATCTCTTTACTACCTTACTCTTTGTCGCAACCGCAATTGGTGCGCGGCGCCATTTCGAACGGGTTGCCAACCTACCCGTTACCATAGTGGGAAGAGCAAGCTTTCATCGCATGACAAATAAACTTCCTCGTATTCGAGTCCTCGGCGCCGGACTGGCTGGCCCGGAAGCGGCCCTGCAGGCGGCGCGGAGAGGGTGCTGCATCGACTTGTACGAAATGCGGCCTGTACGCTCGACGGAAGCGCATCAGACTGCGGACTTCGCCGAATTGGTCTGTTCGAACTCTTTAAAGTCAGAGAGCGAGAACACCGCACCGTGGCTGCTGAAGCAGGAGATGCGCCGCGCGGGGTCAGTGCTTTTGCGCGCAGCCGATGCGGCTTCGGTGCCTGCTGGCCATGCGCTGGCGGTCGATCGCGTGGAGTTCTCGCGTCTGGTTGCGGAAGCGATTGCGGCCGAGCCCGGTATCACCGTGCATCGGGAAGAAGTGACCTCACTTGACCCCGCCGATGGGTGGACGGTGATTGCTTCCGGGCCGCTCACCTCTCCCGCATTGTCGGCTGCGATTGCAGCATTGACCGGCAGCGAGCACCTCGCTTTCTATGATTCCATCAGCCCAATTGTGGAGGCCGATTCGATCGATATGGATCGGGTGTACATGGCGGCGCGCTGGGACAAGGGTACGGCGGACTACATTAACTGCCCCATGACGGCGGAGGAGTATGACCGCTTTTACGATGCGCTAGTGAGCGCCGAGGCGGTGCAGGAAAAACACTGGGAGAAGCTGACGTATTTTGAAGGCTGCCTGCCGATTGAAGAGCTGGCACGGCGCGGGCGCGACACGCCGCGTTTTGGCCCGATGAAGCCGGTTGGCCTGCGCGATCCGCGAACCGGCAAGACGCCGTGGGCAGTGGTGCAACTGCGGTGCGAAAATCTGCGCGCAGATTCGTACAACCTGGTCGGATTTCAAAATCACTTAAAGTTCAGCGAACAGGCGCGTGTGTTGCGGCTGATTCCGGGACTGGAGAATGCAAAATTTCTTCGTTATGGACAAATCCATCGCAACACCTACATCAATGCGCCGAGATTATTGACAGAAACGCTGCAACTCCGCGAGCATCCACGAATACTTT
>JAJYBW010000098.1 GCA_021778815.1 Acidobacteriota bacterium
TCCTGGCCAATGAGCAGGTGGTGAACGGTTGTTGCTGGCGGCACGAGGAAACCATTGTCGAGCAGCGGGAATTGGAGCAATGGTTTTTCCGCATCACAAATTATGCCGACGAACTGCTGCGCGATTTGGAGAAGCTCGACGGCTGGCCGGAAAAAGTTCGCACCATGCAGCGCAATTGGATCGATCGCAGCGACGGCGCGCTGGTCGACTTTGCCGTTGTTCCGAAAGACGAAGATCGTCGGGGGCCTCGCTATTCGCCGGTCATACTGAACCTGACGGAAACCATGTTGGAACCCTCGCCCGACGAACAGAAAATCGCTGTCTTTACCACTCGCATTGACACGATTTTCGGCGCGACGTCGCTGCAGCTGGCGCCGGAGCACCCGCTGGTCGCGCAGTTTTCCGAAGAACACCCGGACCTGAAAAAAAAGGTTCGCGAGTTGTTAGAGGAACAGAAGGTTGCCAAGGAAAAGGGCGACTTGGCGATTCTGGCAAAAGAGGGCGTCGCCACCGGTCGCTTCGCGACGAATCCATTTACCCAGGAAGCGATTCCCATCTGGGTCGCCAACTATGTGTTGATGGACTACGGCACTGGCGCCGTCATGTCCGTGCCTGCGCACGATGAACGCGACTTCGAATTCGCAAAAAAGTTCAACCTGGAACTGAAGATCGTCATATTGCCGCGTCGCTCTAACGAAGGAGACCAGGACAACGCGGAGCCGCTGCTGCCCTATACGCAGGAGGACAGCTTGCTGATCAACTCCGGCCCGTATACCGGCCTGGGATGCGAAGAAGCACAAACGCAAATGGTCGCGTTTGCGGAGAAGCAGGGATTCGGCAAAGCTTCCACAACATTTCGCTTGAAGGATTGGGGTGTGAGTCGCCAACGTTATTGGGGTACTCCGATTCCGATGATCTATTGCGACAAGGATGGCCTGGTGCCGGTGCCGGAGGATCAGCTCCCTGTGTTATTGCCGGACAGCATCGCCATCACGCAGGAGGGCGGATCGCCGCTGTCACGAGTGCCGGAGTTTGCCCAGGTGAAGTGTCCAAAGTGCGGCGGAATGGCTCGCCGCGAGACCGATACCATGGACACCTTTGTCGACTCGTCCTGGTATTTCTATCGCTACACGGATCCAAAGAATACTCGCGCGCCATTTGACACAGATACAGTTGCCTATTGGTTTCCGATCGATCAATACATCGGCGGCGTTGAGCACGCCATTCTGCACCTGATCTATTCGCGCTTCTGGACCAAGATGATGCGCGATCTGGGCTTGGTGAAAAATGCCGAGCCGGTGGAACGTTTGTTTACGCAGGGCATGGTTATCAAGAACGGCGCGAAAATGTCGAAGTCGAAGGGGAACGTGGTCTCGCCCGACGACATGATCGCCAGCTATGGGGCCGATGCGACCCGCATGTATGCGCTGTTTGCCGCACCGCCCGATCGCGACCTCGATTGGCAGGAAGATGGTGTTGCCGGCATCAGTCGTTTCCTGTCGCGCGTCTATCGCTTCGCGATGCAGGCTATGCCGCGCGTCATTGCCGGACGCTCCCAGTCGCTGCCACCCACGCTGAATCCTCTGGAGCGGCAATTGATGCGCAAACTGCATCAGACCCTTCGCCGCCTCACGCAGGAGTTTGACGGCCGCTGGCATTTCAACACCTGTATCGCCGCCATTATGGAGCTGGTGAACGAATTGACTGCGGATGAAAAGACCATCGCATCAGGCGGCGTTGCCGACTCTGTTCTGTATGCGATCACCCGCAACCTGGTGTTGATGCTGCAAGCCTTCGCACCTTATCTTTCCGCGGAATTGTGGCAGCAGATGGCAGAAGACACGCCGTTGCTGCGCGCTGCATGGCCCACCTTTGATGAAGCTCTCGCTGCGGAACATGTACTTGAAGTCCCCGTCCAAATCAACGGCAAGTTGCGCACCGTGGTCTCCGTGCCGGCTGGAAGCGACGGAGAATTGTTGCGCGCGACGGCCGAACACGATCCGAAAATCCAGGCAGCATTGGCGGGGAAAGAAATCGTCAAGGTCGTGCTGCTGCCGGGCAAGCTGGTCAACTTCGTCGTCCGCTGAAGGTACTTCCAAAAGATGGGGCGGATATAAGGGTAGAAAGTGTCATTCTGAGCGCAGCGAAGAATCCAGAGGGTGATCGCAGCAACTAATCCGAAGGACAATTCTGGATCCTTCGCTGTGCTCAGGATGACGAGCATTTTTCAGATGGGCATGATTCATGCACGTCGAGGCTGGACAAATCGAATTGCAATCCACACCCCCGCTCGCAGCTCAGCACGAGCCGATCCGCGGCACGCAGTCGTTTCTGGCGACGATTGCCGAGTGTTGGAAGCGCCCCTCATTGTTGGGCCTGGAACTATTGTGGCGGTGGGCCTTCGGAATTCCCGCAGCCGCCGTGCTGGGGTGGGAAGCGTACAGAATCCTTTCGTCTGTTTCCCTGGCCGGCACAGGCATCACCCATTTTTCGCTCATCGACACTGTCACAGCGGCGCAGATTCTCGCTGCCACCGCAGACATCCTGCTGCCACCGATTCGTGAAGTCGCTCGATGGCTGTTGCCGCTACTGGCTATCGGATGGGCGCTCGCTTCCGGCTTTGGCCGATCCTTGGTGCTGCGCCGATACGATCCTTCTCTGCGTTTTGCTCCGTGGAGGATGGTGGGTCTGCAACTGCTCCGCATTTTAGTGCTGGGGGCGAGTTTCGCTCTGTGGTTTGTTGGGCTGCATTGGGCGGCATGGAACTCGCTCAGCGGTCCACAGCCGAGCCTGGTTCTGTATTTCGTTCAGGCGATCGCGCTCTCGTTTGCCATTTTCTTTTTCTGGGCGCTCGTCAGTTGGGTCTTCAGCATCGCACCGCTGCTGGCGCTGTTAGAAGGCACGGGAATCCTCGCCAGCCTGCGCAACTCACTGCGCTTTGGCCACGGTTCCTTGCGCGGCCTGCGCTCCAAGCTGGTAGAGATCAATCTGGTCCTCGGCGTTGTGAAGGCGGCGCTAATCGTTCTCGCCATGGTCTTCTGCGCCACCCCGGTCCCGTTCAAAGAAGAAATCAACGGAACGTCGCTCTACGTCTGGTGGGCGCTGGTGGGTGTGTTGTATTGCGTCGCGTCGGATTTCTTTCAGGTCGCGCGCGTGATCGGCTTCATGGAACTCTGGCGCGTCGCCAATCGCTGTCCGCAGCAACCGGGAATCTCATTCCCGGTTGCTGCCGCCACGAACGAATAAACCAGCCTGCGATACACTGGGCAATAACCCATGGAAACCAAGCAAACAGCCGAACCCTCCACCATTGTCATTCTCGATTTTGGCTCTCAATACACGCAATTGATCGCGCGTCGCATTCGCGAGCAAAACGTTTTCTCAGTCGTGCTTCCGTGTACTGCGCCGTATGAATCCATCCAGCAACTGAATCCTGCCGGCGTCATTCTTTCCGGTGGTCCCAGTTCGGTCTATGACGCGGACGCTCCGCCCGCCGACGCACGCGTGCTGGCCATGGGCGTGCCGGTGTTGGGTATCTGCTATGGCCTGCACTTCATCCTGCATGAACTGGGGGGCAAAGTACGGTCCGCCGATCATCGCGAGTATGGTCATGCTGACGTTGAAGTGGTTCTGCCGACCGCGCTTTTTGAGGGCTTGCCGACTCGTCTTCCTGTCTGGATGTCACACGGCGATGAAGCGCTGCAGCTCCCCGAAGGCTTTCAGCTAACCGCCAAAACTTCGAACGCTGTGGCCGGCATTGCCAACGAATCGCGTCGCATCTGGGCAGTGCAATTTCATCCGGAGGTCCACCACACGCGCCAGGGCAAGGAGCTGCTGCGGAATTTTCTCTTCCGCATTTGCAAGGTGGCGCCCGACTGGACCCCGGAGCATTTCATCCAGACCACAGTCGAACGCATCCGCGCCCAGGTTGGCGATGGTTACGCGATCTGCGGTCTGTCCGGCGGCGTCGACTCTTCTGTGGCCGCGGTGCTGGTCGACCGCGCCATCGGCGATCGCCTGACCTGCGTCTTCGTCAATAACGGAGTGCTGCGCAAAGATGAGTTCCGCAAGGTACAGGAGAATCTGCGCGACAAGCTCGGCTTAAACCTTGTCGCCGTCGATGCCAGCGAACAGTTTCTCTCGCTGCTCGCCGGCGTCACTGATCCCGAGACGAAACGCAAAATCATCGGCAATGAATTCATCACCGTTTTCGATCAAGAGGCTCACCGCATTGCGCAGCAAACCGGTTCTGTCGATTGGTTGGTTCAGGGCACGTTGTATCCCGATGTGATCGAGTCGTCTTCCGTGAAAGGACCGTCGCAGACCATCAAGAGTCATCACAACGTCGGCGGTCTGCCAGAAACGATGAAGTTGAAACTGATTGAGCCTTTGCGCGACCTTTTTAAAGATGAAGTGCGCCGCATTGGCCGCGACCTGGGCATGCCGGAAGATATTCTGCAGCGACAGCCCTTTCCCGGGCCAGGCCTCGCCGTTCGCATTGTGGGTGAAGTCACCGCTGAACGCGTTGCGATTCTGCAGGAAGCCGACGAAATTGTCGTCGATGAAATCAAGGCGGCCGGACTCTACCGGGAAATCTGGCAATCATTCGCGGTCTTGCTTCCGGTGCGTAGCGTGGGAGTCATGGGCGACCAGCGCACCTATGCCAATACCTGCGCCATCCGCGCTGTCACATCGGAAGATGGCATGACCGCCGACTGGGTTCCGCTGCCGTATGAAGTTTTGAAACGCATGTCGAGCCGCATTGTGAATGAGGTGAAGGGAATCAATCGCGTGGTGTACGACATCACATCCAAGCCGCCGGGAACCATCGAGTGGGAGTAGACCCATGAATCCGGTTCAGCTGCCAGAACACTGGAACCAGATGTACTCGACTCGGCAAGAACAAGAACTCAGCTGGTTCGAGGAGGCTCCGGCCATTTCACTTGAACTCCTGTTGATGCCGCGATTGGATATCCAGGCGCCGGTCCTGGATGTCGGCGGCGGCAGCTCTCGGCTGGTCGATGCCTTGTTGGATCGCGGCTTTATTCAGCCGGCCGTGCTCGACATTTCCGCCGCCGCACTGGAAAAATCAAAAAAGCGTTTGGCCAGTCGCGCATCGCGGGTGCGATGGATTGTCGCCGATATCACCAGGTGGGAACCGGATAGGCAATATATGGCGTGGCATGATCGCGCCGTTTTTCATTTTCTTGCAACTGAGGAACAGCGGGCAGCCTATCGCTCTGCGCTGGAACGTGCTTTGCCTCCGGGCGCCACGGCGGTGATTGGCACCTTCGCACTCGATGGCCCGGAACGGTGCAGCGGCTTACCTGTCCGGCGTTACTCGCCGGAAAGCCTGGCTGCGGAGCTAGGTCCAGGGTTTACCTGCACTGCCGTTCGATCCGTCGATCATGCCACACCCACAGGCAAGGTACAGCATTTTCAGTTCAGCCGTTTCGTACGCGAGTAGAGGGCTAGTTGAAGCGATAAATTTCCGAGCGGATTTTTCCCAGGAAAAGCCTTTCATCGGCGAACCAGGAAAGCTATAGGAATCAGAAATCCGCTACCGGTCGGCGATCGCCAACTGCATCCGCGTGTTCTTCGCGAACGCAACCTCATGCCCGCGCATGATCCAGCGCCGGACGACCGATTGACCTGCTGCGTAGTATGCGAATACCGAGATGGCGGTTCCGCTGACAAAGAGAATGGATAATATCCGCGCCGGCAATCCAAAGCCATTGCTGGTGGTGGCGGCGTCTACCTGGTTCTGGTTGGTATCGAGCGCATTTGCGCCCGCCAGATAACCGAGCACGAGCGGGTTGATGTATTTCCCCTTGTCCGCGTTCGCGTGAGCGCCGCCTTCGGAATCCAGCGTGACATTCTGACCTTTCTTGCCCTCTACGGCAGTCACCTGCGCATGCACGTTCTCCATCGTTCCTGCGGGCAGCTTGACTTGCCGGAAGGTAAATCGCAGCGTCCCGTTCCGCCCCCAAAAGCGCGCGGGTTTCGCCTGGGTCACTGTCCCGACCAAATCGGTGCCGTTCGGCAGAATCACATCTTGATGGTTTTTACTAAGGTAGGGTTGCGTCAGAACAGCTTCGACCGGTGCGCCGAACTTATCGGTTTTTGAAGTTAAAGGCGTAATCAGCCGTACATCGATGGTCCCCGGTGGAATATGTCCATGCGGCGGAGTTACCGGCAACAAATGTTTGGCATTGGGATCGGGTACGATGACAGGCTGAGACAGCTCGGCATCGAAGTCGGTTCCCGTCCAGATGTCCTGCGGATGATAGGGAAGCTGTCCGTAGAGTATTTGTAAGGCTTTCTCGGACTTGTGCTTGGAATGCACCGCGTTCGATATTCCTTGCTTCATGCCGGTAAATTTCGCATGGATGGCTGCCGTGATTTTTTGTATGCGAGATCTCTTCTTGACCGGTGGACCCATTTTTACCAGGTCCGCAGTCCGTTCGGAAGCTTCCGCGTCGATAGGCAGACTCGATCCGTCCGGCAGCTTAATGGAAGTAAAGTGGAGAACGGGCTGTTTGAGGGGGGTAAAGTCCCCATTGAGCCGTGCCCAGACACGCTTGCTGCCGTGGATAGGAGTGAGATCAGAGATGTCGCCGTAAATTCGTGTGTTCACCGGCAACACAACATGGTCCGCCGAGTACACTGGGTCGATCAGTCGGCCTTCGATCGGCTTGCCCTTCCGCATGCGATAGCGGTGGTCGATCTGGACCCGCAGAGGCAAACCGGCAGCCAGAATCGCTGTCGTGGGCATGGAACCTGGACCATGAGGCAACACGGAAGATGCGGCGGCTGGAGCGGAAGTATTTTGTGTGGTTTGATTCTTTCGACGTTTGCTTGAAGGAACCAGCAAAGTGGGCGTCTGGCCATGCACACTCAAAAGGCCACTCAATAAATAGGCTATGCCTAATGCAACCGAGTTCCAACTTCGCATGCTGCCTGCTCGATTAGGAATTGGGTCGTGGCTGCGTTCTTTTTTAGGTTACACCATGCACGAGAGCTTGCGAATGGACTTGGAACAGCGTGCCCATCTGGTCGAAGTCAAAGCGCAAGAGGGGCTACACGCGGACTCATAAACCCGAAACAGACCGTGATGTGGAGGTGAGACCCGCTCTCGATGCGGGTCTCAGGCCGTTGGCCGAAGTTGCGACGCCATATTTGAGACAGCCTCCAGAGCGCCTCATTTCGCTGTCCGACTGCATGCAACGTTAGCAGCGCAACGTATCATGGGAGCAGCGACTTTGAAAGAGTAACAAGCACATCGTTTCCCGGTTTTGCTCTAGACATCCGAGGTAGATTCCCGCTCCGCCTCGCGCAAATCGACGGCCTCCGATTCATCTTCATCGCTGACGTAGGGTAGTCCCGCCAGGTCTTCTTCAATTAAAAGAAATTTACGAATATAGCGGAGAGGGTCTTCTGCGGTCGCCATTTCTTTCAAGTGATATCGCCACGCATCTGCGATCACCGATCGTCGAATGTGGCCTTTCCGCTCCACCACGCGAATCGTGCCGTCCTTTGAAACCCTGGTAAAAGTGCTGGTGGGAACGACAAATGTCATCTTGCTGCCCGGTCGCCAGAACGATTCGGCAAACTCATGGGCAAACAGCAGGGCGTAATAACGTCGATGTTCTGACAGCGTTTGCACAGAATTCAGAAAGCTGTTCCACGGCAATCCCAGGCGCAGCGTGTACCATCTGCGAAATTCGAAACCGTTCGACTTGGCTTGACGAATCAAGGCACGTAACAGTTCGGCGCGGGTCATCGGCTACAGAGTAGAACATAACGAAGAGCGCGGAAAGATGAAAATAAAGATCGAACGTCACTTGCGTCACCTTACAACTTAGACCGAAACTGAATGAGTCCGACCAAACCATATGCCTCAGGTTCCCCCAGATCAGCCCCGGCAAATCTTCATCGACAATTCCCGATCTGCAATTTCCTTGCTGCCGTTGCGGCATTCGCGACAACATTGGCGATCGCCTTGGATGCGCCTATGCACATTCATTGCGGTGTTCTTCGTCGGTGTCTTGCCGACATTTTCAGCGATCAAAGCTCCCAATGGCACCGACACAAATCCTCTGAATCTCGCGCCGGAGGTGCAGGCCGCGTATCAACACTTCTACGATCTCGATTACGCCACGGCGCAGACTTTTTTCGAGAAGATCGCCGCCGAACATCCCACTGACCCCATGGCGGTCGACTATGTCCTGAACAATGCTGTGTTTCGCGAACTCTACCGGCTGGACCTTCTCGATACCACCCTTTATGTGGAGGATGGATTTCTGTCGGGCAAGCACCCAGTCACCGAAAATCTAGGTGCCACGCGTCAGATCCAGGCGCTCTATCAGCGAGCTATCGATTTAAGCAATCACAGACTGGCAGCCAATCCCAACGACGCCGATGCTTTGTTCGCCCGTGGCTTTGCGACCAGTCTCGAGACGATTTATATCGGCATGGTCGAAAAGAAATACGTCACAGCGCTGCACCTGGCCTCCGCCTCGCGCAAAGATGACGATGCCGTCCTGAAGCTCGACCCCAACTATGTCGACTGCTACCTGATCGTTGGCGTGCATGAGTATGTGCTGGGAAGTTTGACACTGCCATTAAAAGTCCTGGCCGGCCTGGTGGGCATCCACGGCTCGAAATCGAAAGGCATCAAGGATTTGGAGTGGGTCGGTCGAGATGGAATCATCAATTCCGTCGCAGCCCGCACCTCGCTCGCCATTTTTCTGCGGCGCGAGGCGCAATATGGCAAAGCGCTTGATGTGATCGACGGTCTTGCGCACCAGTATCCGCACAATTTTCTCTTTGTTCTGGAACATGCCAATCTCTTGAAAGATTCCGGCCAGGGAATGCAGGCCATCGCGGCCTACCAGGCGATGCTGCAGCGCGCCACCGCGCCCGGCGGCTATTATGCTGACGTGCATCTTGAAATGGCCTTCTACGGTCTGGGCGAAGCAGCCCGCGGTCAGCGTCATATTCAAGAGGCGGCCAGCGCCTATGAGAGCGCGACCGTCCAACCGACCGCAACCCCGCTGATGAAGCGGCGAGCGCATCTGAGGGCAGGCGAAATGTACGACCTTCTAGGGCAACGAGCGCAGGCGAAACAGCAGTATGACGCTGTTCTTGCGCTGGGAACAGATTCCGACCAGGCCGAGCGCGCCAGCCGGTACGAAACCTCCCCCTACCGCGGCAAATAGTTAGCCCCAGTTTCTCCGCACGGAACAATTCGCCAGACGCCTGCGTATCTTCTCTAGCAGTTCGTCAATCCGCAAACTCTAAATGGTGTGGCCAATTGACGAGTGCAGGAGTCGACATTTTTCTGAGCGGTGAGCCCGAGTTGGCTGGACTTTCACGCAGCTTTCCTGTAAGAAATGCTGCATAACGTGATGGTTGGCCCGGGTAGAGGCACCGTGGACGGCTCTCATATCGCCCAAGGGGGTAGTGTAATGTTCTGTCACCATTGTGGAAAGCCATTGCCGGCTTCAGCGAGTTTCTGTCCCAGCTGCGGCGCACCAGCCAACAGTTCTGTTTTTGCAGCCTCGCCGTTGCGCACCATGTATCGGCCCCAGGGCCAGAGAATGATGGCCGGTGTGTGTGCCGCCTTTGCGCTCCGCTATCGCTGGGATTTGACAGCCACGCGCATCATTACCGTGCTGCTGGGCGTGCTGATTTTTCCAGTCATGGAACTCGCCTACGTGGTGGCGTGGATGTTGATTCCGGAAGAAGTTCCTTTGGGAATGCAGGCGCCGTATGTGCCTCCCCCGCCACCTCCGGTACCGCCATCGAATCCACAGACGTATTAGGTCTCTCTGGCAAGCTTTCCGCGGCCGTCTGGCCGGAGAAATCCGGCTTCTTCGGCCGCGCCCAGCAAGTTCGCCATGATCCTGCGGCGGCCCTCGATCCTTCGCCATTTATAGTGGACATAAATGCGAATCGAGTCGCCGCTGCAGATTGAACACGATGGAGCCAGTTTATTTGCCGTGACCATGGGCGCTGGCCCAGACGTGGTTCTGCTCCATCCCACACCTGTCCACCATGCCTTCTGGCTGCCGGTTGCCGAACAACTCGCCGACCGCTACCGCCTGACTCTCATCGATCTTCGCGGACACGGCCAATCCTCCGCTGGCACGGGAACCATCACCATGGCCAGATTGGCCGAAGATGTTGCCGCCGTTCT
>JAJYBW010000099.1 GCA_021778815.1 Acidobacteriota bacterium
CAGATAGACCTGGCGCAACATCAGGTCGGACATGTCGACGGCGTTGTAGTCGCGCCCGGCGATGGCGGCGCCGTAGGCGGCAAAATGCTTGACGCACGCAGCCACGGAGTCAGGATTGCTGAGACTGGTTCCCTGGTAGCCTCGCACATAGGCGCGGGCCAGGGCGGAGCCGAGAAACGGACTTTCTCCCGAGCCTTCCACGATGCGGCCCCAGCGTGCATCGCGGGCGATATCCACCATGGGCGAAAAGACCCAGCGGATTCCATCGGCGCTGGCTTCCTGGGCAGCCATGCGGGCGGTCGCTTCGACCAGTGCGGGATCGAAACTGGAGGCGAGTCCGAGCGGCACAGGAAAGACGGTTCTGTAGCCGTGGATCGAATCGAAGCCATACATCAAAGGAATATGGAGCCGGCTTTTCTCCACGGCGATGTGCTGAAGCTGATTTGCTTTTTTGGCGTCGACGACGTTCAGTAGCGCGCCCACCTGACCGGCGGCGATCATGTCGTCATAGCTCTGTCGCCCGGTTCCGGGCCCGGTAGGCGTGCCGATGGAGAACTGCACCAACTGGCCGACTTTCTCTTCCAGCGTCATCTTGTCCAGCAATGCGTCTACTTTTTTATTCAACGCAGGGTCGGTCAATTGAGGATTGGGAACGAACGTGCTGGTGACATTTTGAGGCATGGCCGTTGAACTCGAGGAGCGCCGGTGATGGAACTGGGCTTGACTTTGTGGTGAAGAGAATCCGAGTAGGAGGAGGATGGAGACGGCGGCAACGACAAACTTTGAATCGCTTCGGACCAAGCTCATAGCATCCTTTATGCTAGCAGTGAACGACGTGGTAGTCAGGCCTCATGCTATTCGAACAATTTCGGCGACCTACTCTTGGTAGGATGCCCAAAGGGGCTTGCTTCACTATTTCGTTATAGTCTTTTCCACGTATGCGCCGCTGGCTGGTCCATCTACGAAGAACGGTCGTCCACAGTCTCAGCAATGATGTTCTGATGCTGGCGCGCGCAGGCGCTTACTCGGCGATTCTCTGCATCTTCCCTATTGTTTTGCTGACCGCGGCCGTCATCGCTGTATCTCCAGCAGCGGAGGTGGTGCGGGCAGAACTTCGAGCCATGCTGTACCAGATGTTTCCGCCTGATGTACCGCCGCTTGTGCTTGCATATTTTCAAGGACAGCACCGTTCGTTTCGGCTTTTGCTATCGGCTGCGACGGTGTTTCTGGTGGCTTCCAACAGCGTGATGACCACGTTGATGGAAGCGATGCGGCGGGCCTACAAAATTCCTGAAGGCGCGTGGAGCGTGCCCCGGCAAATTTTTATTGCGGTCGTGCTCACATTTTTGTCATTCCTGCCATTGGCCTTGGCGTCCATGTTCGTGGTGTTCGGCCACCAGATTGAAAGCTGGATGCTGTATCAATCGCTCTATGACGTTCGCCCCTACGTGGTTGTGCTGGCGCGCATCGTGCGTTGGCTGTTAGCGCTGACCACCAGCGTGGCGGTGCTGGCGGTGATTTACCACATGGGCACGCCGCGCACGCAGTCGTGGCGCAAAATACTTCCCGGTTCCATTCTGGCGACGGCACTGTGGTTTCCTTCCACGCTGGCCTTCGGGTGGTATGTGACTCGGCACGCGCACTATCGACAGGTGTATGGCTCGCTGGGCGCAGGTGTCGCGCTGCTGGTTTGGCTGTACATCATCCTGGTGAGTGTGATGGTGGGAGCGGAGTTTAACGCGCAGGTTTTCCCGAAGCTGCAGAAGTCCGCTGTGCCGAACCGTGCGCCGAAACCGTAGCGTGCTGCCTCGTTCATCGAACTCCAATATGCCACCGATTACAATGGTAGGAGTCGAGCAAAATATCCTTTTATGGAGCATGAATGCACTCTTCGCTCACTTCAGCGAGTTCCCCAGCGAGCGCACGGCGCGCAAAGATTGTCGCCACGATTGGACCTGCCAGTAATACAGAGACGGTGTTTCGCGGCCTGCTGCGCGCAGGAATGGATGTGGCGCGGTTAAATTTCTCGCACGGTACACACCCTGAAAAGGTAAAACTGATCCAGTTGATCCGCAGAGTGGCGGTGGAAGAGGGCAAGCACATTTGCATTCTGGCGGATCTGCAGGGACCCAAGATCCGCACCGGGCGCTTGAAGAATCGCCTGCCCGTCTCACTGAAAACTGGCCAGCAATTAACCATTACGCCGCGCGATATTCCAGGAACTTCGGCCGTGATTGCAACGACATTTTCAACGCTGGCGGAAAACCTGGAAGAAGGTTCGCGGCTTCTGTTATCGGATGGACTGATTGAGCTGCGAGTGCGGCGAATTCGCGGCACCGACGTCGCCTGCGAAGTGATCAATGGCGGACTCCTGGGGGAATACAAGGGAATCAATCTGCCGGGAATTGCGGTACGGGTGCCGTCCCTGACCCAAAAAGATGAGATCGATCTTGCGTTCGCCATCCAGCAGGATCTGGACATGGTCGCGGTCTCCTTTGTGCGCACGGCGGAAGATGTGCGACTGGTGCGACATCGCATCGCGGCGCTGGGCGCGGAAACCTGGATCATCGCCAAGCTGGAAAAGCCGCAGGCGATCGAGCACCTGGAAAGCATTCTGGAAGTTGCCGATGGCGTGATGGTGGCGCGCGGCGATCTGGGCGTGGAAATGTCTCCCGAGAAAGTTCCGGCTATTCAGAAGCGCGTGATTCGACGTGCCGCGGAGTTGCGCAAGCCGGTGATCACTGCGACGCAGATGCTGGAGTCGATGATTGAAAATCCTCGGCCCACGCGTGCCGAGGCCAGCGACGTTGCCAACGCAATCTACGACGGCACCGATGCTGTGATGCTCTCCGCAGAGAGTGCGGCTGGGAAATATCCCATCGAGTCTGTCGCGATGATGGCCAAGATTGTCGCCGAAACTGAAATGCAGATTCGCAGCGAAGCGCAGCGATACCCGTATCACGTCAATCGCGGATTATCGATTCCGGAAACCATTTGCGAAGCCATGGCGCACGCTGCCGAAGAGCTGGATGTAGCGGCCATTGCTGTGTTTACTGAGACTGGAAACACAGCCCGCCTGCTCTCGAAGTATCATCCCGTCCCGCCGATTTTTGCATTGAGCAGCGTGGAAAAGACAATTCGCCGCATGTCCCTGTTATGGGGCGTGAACCCCTTGCAATGCCAGAAAATGCTGCACACGGATCAGATGGTCGACACCGCCGAACGACTGCTGTCGGAGTCCGGAGATGTTCAATACGGGCAGATTCTGGGCATGGTAGCAGGTACGCGCACCAAGTCAGGATCGACCAATTTTCTACGACTGCACACGGTAGGCGACAGCGAGCGGTTTTCGCGCAAGCAGTCAAATTCTTCCAGGCAGAAAAAGAAAAAAGCGAAGGTTTCCCGGCAGTCGGCTACGACAGTCCCGGCGACTTGAGTTCTGACGGGGAGCACCTGACATCCCACATCTCAACCGCGAGATGTAGGGCACCCAGATTGCAGGCGAGAGCGTCCGCCGACCGCAAGCTCGAATTCCGCAAACGTCCTACAATTGGTTCCTTATGGGCTATATCCGCGTTCTTTCCGATCAGGTGGCGAACCAGATTGCTGCCGGAGAGGTGGTGGAGAGACCTGCGTCTGTGGTGAAGGAACTGCTGGAGAATTCGCTGGACGCCGGAGCGCAGCGGATTCGTATTGACGTGGAAGCGGGCGGGCGCAAGCTGATTCGCATTATCGACGACGGTCGCGGCATGATGCGCGATGATGCGCTGCTGGCCTTCGAGCGGCATGCGACATCAAAGATTCATTCCAGCGACGATCTGCTGGAGCTGACGACGCTGGGATTTCGCGGGGAGGCGCTTCCGTCCATCGCATCGGTGGCGCGTGTACACCTCACCACTCGCTCCGCAGAAGAAGCTGTGGGCACCGAAGTTGAAATTGCGGGCGGGAAGATTTTGCGGGTCGCGGACTGCGGTATTCCGGCGGGCACAACGCTGGAGGTGCGCGACCTTTTCTTCAACACGCCGGCGCGGAAGAAATTTCTGAAGGCGGAGCAGACGGAGTTGTCGCATATCGCGGCGCTGGCAACGCATTATGCCCTGGCGAATCCGACCAAGCATTTTGAGCTGCATAGTGCTACCCATGCGCTGTTGGAAGCCCCGGCGGTACAGCAGGTTTCCGAACGCATCTTTCAGATTTTCGGCCGCGATGTGCTGGACCAACTGCTGCCGGTCGCGGCAGAGACGAACTTCGAGCGTGCCGGCATTCCGGAGCCGCCGCCGTGGAAGCGTCCGGCAGACTGGCAACCGCAACCCCCCGGCCCGCTGCGAATTCACGGTTTTGTGTCGCGGCCGCAATTGCAAAAGCTGAATCGCAATTCGATGTATGTCTTCGTGAATCAGCGGCTGATTCGCGATCGCGCGATTCTGCATGCGTTGACCGAGGCGTACCGCAATGTGATCCCGCCGACGTCGTTTCCCGTGGTGCTGCTGTTTCTGGAAATGCCTCCGCAGGAGGTGGATGTGAATGTGCATCCTGCGAAGACGGAGGTGCGGTTTCGGCAACAGGCATTTGTGCATGATTTTGTTCGTGACGCGGTGCGTAACTCGATCATAAAAGCGCGTCCGGCCGCCAGTTTTCTGACGGCGTTGAGCGATCACGCGGCGATGACGCCGGCGTTGGTGCCTGGTCTGTCGCCGCTGCCGGGAGCGCCGGAGCCGGGGGATGGATCGACTGGCGAGCCTGACAGGACGGAAACCCAGGTCTCAGAGGCGAGACCTGGGGCACCCGGCTCTGGGGCACCCGGCTCGATTGAGCCTGGAAGAGTTTCGCCTGAAGCCGCAGCGTTTCAGGATTCAGACGCACCACCGGTTGCCGACGATGCGGAACGATTTGAGCTGCAGCCTCCGCCTATTTCTCCGACTGCACAATCACTGCCGTTGTTGCCCGGTGGCCTCGCAATTACAGCGCCGCAAGTTGGGGAGGAGGAGGACATCACTCCGCCGACGCTGAATGGACTGGCTCGCCTGCGTCCGCTGGGTCAGCTGGAAGAGTCCTTCATCCTGGCCGTGAATGAAGAGGGTTTGTGGATCATCGACCAGCATGTGGCGCATGAGCGCGTGCTGTTTGAGAAGATTGTTCGCGATCGCGACGTGGAGCAGGTGCAGCGCCAGCGATTGCTGATGCCGGTGTTGATCGACCTGAAGCCGGACCAGATGCCGCTGTTCGCCACGATTGCCGCGGAGCTGGAACGGAATGGATTTGAAGCCGAGCCATTCGGGCCGCGCACGCTGGCGGTGAAAGCCACGCCAGTGGGGCTGGTCGGGCGCGAACTGGAGCGCACGCTGGTCGAAGTGCTGGAGCAGACGGAGCGTGAGCAGCAGGCGCAAAATCTGGACACGCTGCGGCTGAGGATTGCTGCCTCGATCGCGTGCCACGCGGCCATCAAGATCCATACGCCGCTGGAGATGGGAAAGATGGAGTGGCTACTGGAAGAATTGGCGAAAACCGAACATCCCACCAGCTGTCCGCATGGGCGTCCCATCGTCCTACGGTATTCTTTAAAAGAGATTCAGCGCGCCTTTCAGCGCATCTAGCACGTAGCGATTCGTACCCATCAGCACCAGCGTTCGCGCCTGCCTGCAAACTTAGGAAGAAGGACATATTGAACGCGGAACAGCTCAACTCGGCAAGGCTGGCTCGTTGGAGCCAGAACGGCGAAGCACGACTCACATTGGAAGCGGCGTCGGAGTGGATCGACGAAATTGGATTTTGCCCGTACGTGCCCATGGGCCTGACCGGCAGCGCCCCTGCTCCCAGTTTTGTTGAGGCGGTCGTGGGTCGTCCGGCGCAAACTCCCAGCGCAGCGGAACGCGCTCGGGCGCTGGAACTGCTGGCTCGCGTCATCGAAAACTCTACTATCGTGCCGCTGAAACTGGGCGCGTCGCTGGGCGAGCAGCCGGACTTTGTTTGCAGTCCCGAGGTCTTGCGTTTTGTGTATGCGCTGCGCGGAGATCGCAATTTCAAAACCGGCCCGCTGACGGTTGGCAATGAAAAGGTGACGCCGCTTTCGCTGCACTGCTGGCAGGCGATCGAGCAACAAGGTCCTCTCGACGTGGCGGCGCTGCAGCCGATCCTGGGCCGCGACATTACGGAGGCCGCGGTGGCGCGCGCACTGCAGGAACTTTGGTCGGGGATGTACATCTTTCCGATTCTTCGAGCCGGTGGAGAGCCTGCGCAGTGGGAGCTGATGTATCGTCGCTTTCCGAAGCCGGTGGCGGCAGGCGCAAGCACGGGCCACGCAGAGGCACAGTCGGCGATGATTTCGCTGTATCTGCAGGCAGCGGTGGCCGCGCGCGAAGAAGAAATTCTCTCGTTCCTGTCGCCGCTGGCTCCGCAATCGAAACTGCGCGAAGTGATTCGTGGATTGGGTTCGATGCGTCAGCTCGACATTCTCGACATTGGCGGTCGCGCCCACGTAGCGTTGCAAGGTGGTCTGCTGCCGGAGATGGTGGCGCAGCTTTCAGAGGAATTTCTGGCTGCGCAGCCGACTGCGGAGGCAGTTGTCGGTGAGCCGGAAATTGCGATGGAAGCTGAGCTTGAAAGTGAAGCTGAAATCGACACCGATTCTGAGATCGATATGGATTCGGGAATTCAGATTGAAGCCGTGCCGCCACCGTCGCAGCGTCCCTGGCGGTCGCAGCCGCTGGAAGAGTCCGACATGACCGCACCTTCGACCATCAAGAAATTCACGCCGAAAAAATTTGGCGACCGACCCGCGAGTTCGCGACCTGCCGCTTCCGGGAAGTTTGCGCCGCGTTCCGGCGGAGACGAAAGACCCGCTCGACGGCCATTCAGTGGAGGAGCGCGTTCGGCGGCGGGTGGATTTTCTCGTCCGGCGGGAGCGTATGTTCCACGGGCCGGGAGAATTGCTGCCAGTGCGGATGGACGTCCGGAAGCAGATCGTCCGCGTCCTTCAGGGCAGCGCAGATCGGGACCGGGCGGGGCTGGTGCAGGTCGTTCAGGACCGGCGAGGTTTGAACGCGATCGTGACTCTGGACCTTCGCGCGGTGGCTTCTCGCGCGATCGAGGGGAGCGAGGCGCGAAACCGCAGGAGAGAAAAGGCTACGCCGCCAGGGGACATGGCATGGGCGAGCGCGCCAAGCGCTGGGAGAAGGCCGGCGAAGTTCCAGAAGCGCCCGCAGCGGGCAGGACACCGTTTGCTCCCAAGGCCGGAGGATTCAAGCCGGGCGGATCGAAATTCCGTGGGGCGAAGCCATTCGGCGCGAAGGCGCCGGGATCGAAATTTGGCAGCCCGAAGCCGTGGCAATCCAGGGCGTCTGGCGGGGAGGGGCGGGAGGATCGTCCCAAGCCATGGAAGAAATTTGACGGCGGGAGTGACTCCGACGCAAGAGGCGGAGCGCGCAAGCCGTATGCGGCAAAATCCGCGGGATTCAAACCGCGCGGCGCAAAACCCTGGGCGGCGAAGTCCGGCGATGGCGAATTCTCGCCACGCCCACGCGCTCCTCGGGAGGCAGGAGATCGCCCCAAGCCGTGGCAGCGCGATCGCGTCGACGCAGGCGACAGACCCACGGGACGAAAACCGTATGGCAAGTCTTCTGGATTCAAACCATCTGGCAGGTTCAAGCCGTCCGGATTGACTCGTTCGGGATTCAAATCTGCCGGCACACGATCCGCCGAAGCAAGATCCGGAGAAGGTGAATCGAGACCTGAAGGAAGCAAGCCCTGGGCGTCGAAAGGGGCGAGTTCGAGAATTGGCAGCGCGAAATCGTATGCAGCCCGTTCTGCAGGCAAGCCTTTCGCCAAGGCGGGCGGAGCGAAACCGTGGGCCAAACGATCGGCCGCCTCGGATGGCGAAGGATCGGCTCCGAAACGCCGCGAGCGAAAAGAAGGCGCCGGGACAAGCTCGCCGCGAGAGAAGAGCGGCAGCAAGCCGTTCTGGGCAAAGAATCCGCGAGGCGGAAAGGGTTCGACGGCTGCCGGCCGTAGCAATCGTCCGCACGGTAAGAAAACCGTGAAAAAGGGCGGCAAGAAGAAATGACCGCGTCGTCACAAGGCACGGTTGCGGGTGGGCCGCGGCGTCAGCGTCCAGTGATTGCCATCGATGGACCGGCGGGCGCAGGCAAGAGCACGCTGGCTGCACACCTGGCGCGCCGCTTCGGATTTCTCAATCTGGAAACCGGGGCGATGTATCGCGCGCTGGCACTGAAAGCCCTGAACACGCACTCGCCTTTGGACGATGAAGGCGTGCTGGTAAGACTGACCGAGACGACGCAGATTGTTCTGGAACCGCGCCCCAACGATACCAACCGCGTCCTGCTCGACGGGGACGATGTTACGCGGCGCATCCGTGAAAGAGATGTCTCGGAGGCTGCTTCGCAGGTGAGTGTGCATCCGCGAGTGCGTGCGTGGATGGTGGAACGCCAGCGCGCTCTGGGCCAGCAGGGCGGCGTTGTGATGGAAGGCCGCGACATTGGCACCAAGGTATTTCCGGACGCGGAGTTGAAGATTTTTCTCGACGCGCAGGACGAAATCCGGGGTCAGCGCCGCTATCTGCAAAATGCAGGATCGAGCGACGCACCCACGCCGGAGGCAGTTTTGGCTGCGGTGCGTGATCGCGACGCCAGAGATCGCAACCGCGCGGCGTCGCCTCTCCAGCCGGCGCCAGATGCCATCCACCTGGATACCACCGGCCTGACCCTGGAGCAGGTGTGCGCGCTGGCCGAGGAAATGGTCGCGGCGAAAATGCCCAGCTGAGGATCGGCTGGAGCGAACGGGTAGATTCAACCCCGGCAACCATCGTCCGCAATCCCATTCACATCCAATCGTCTGGGTACTGTCTGGCCTACCATTGCCAGACAGAACACTCGTTATAATGGGGATAGGCGCCGGTTTCTGGCGATCTATCCTGGCAACACCCCAAAGCAGCGATGCAAATACGGCCTCCAACCCGAGTCAGCAAGATCACTGTTGTCACCAGCCTGTTCCTGTTGCTGTTGGCCATGATGCTGCCGGTCTGCCACATGCATCCGCTGCTGGACAAGTCTGCCCCGGAGCACTGCACGATCTGCGTGACGTTACACGCAGCGCCGCCCCTGGGCGTCCATCTGCCTCCCGTGGTGCGCCTGTACCAGGCCGGTCAAGTCCTCATTCCCGACTTATTCGTCCAATCGAGTGTTGGACCCCGCTTCGCCGCCAGTCGCGCCCCACCTCTCGCTGCCTGCTGATTTTCCCCTTCGCGATCGAACATGATCGAATCGCAGCGCAGTTCAACCTTGTGAGAGGAATTTCCGGATGAGGCGTGCGGCAACTTTGCTGGCACTGGGCTTTCTATTTCAACTGCTCGGGTTCGGAACCCCGCACGCGTGGGCGCTGCCCAATGCGGGTACGGGCGGGAATATCAGTGGTGTTGTTTCCGATCCTTCCGGGGCTGTGATCCCAGGGGCGACTGTGAAGATTCTGAACCCTGTGACTGGATTTCAGCGGACTACGACCACCGACGCGGCAGGACATTTCGCGTTTTCCAATGTGCCCCTGAATAACTACCATCTGGCGGTGACGGCGAGTGGATTCGGTTCCATCGCCCATGACGTCGACGTAGTCGGAAGCGTGCCTGTGGCCGCCAACCTGACAATGAATCTGCTGGCACAGAACACGACTGTCACCGTGACGACGGACAGCGGCGACCTGGTCAACGCCAGCCCGACCACGCATACCGACGTGAACATGTCGCTGCTGCCGACCCTGCCGACGGATGATGTATCGAACGGCCTCAGCTCCGCCGTCACGCTGGCGACGCCGGGCATCGCTGCCGACTCGAACGGGATGTTCCATCCGCTGGGCGAACATTCTGACACGACTTTCAGCATCGATGGGCAACCGATCTCTGACCAGCAAAGCCGCAATTTTTCGAACCAGCTGACGGCGAACGCGGTGCAATCGATCAAGGTGATCAACGGGATGATTCCGCCGGAGTACGGCGATAAGGCCAGCATCGTGGTGCAGACGACAACGAAATCCGGCCTGGGCAACAAGCATCCCACGGGCGATATCTCGGCCAGTTACGGCAGTTTCGGCACGGTGCTGGCGGACGCCAATCTTGGGATCGGGACTCAGACCTGGGGAAACTTTCTGGACCTGAACGGG
>JAJYBW010000100.1 GCA_021778815.1 Acidobacteriota bacterium
CTACGCTGATAACCTTCTCGAAAGCGGCCTCATATCCGAAGTAGAGCGCGCTGACTCCTACTGCGCATAGAAAGAGGACGAGTGATGCGGCGGCATCTCGCGCTCTAAAGGCCGCTGCGAGCACTCTCGCAATCGCAAGGCCGACAATGGTGATGCCAAATAGCGATGTTGCTTCCCTGGCATGGTGAGGCGCCCAAAAGATGGATGCGATGGCGGCAATGAGGACCCCTGCCAAGGCGCTTGGCGCCAGCGCGCCACCACGGCCTGATGAATCTCTGTGTGTTAGGCAACCTGCACCTGCCTGCTTGACGACTCCTCCCGAACCGAGGAAGGCGTGGGCTTTGTAAAGGGAGTGAGCCAGCAGATGTAGCAAAGCGAGGCCGTAAAGTCCCAGGCCACATTCCATCAGCATGAATCCCATCTGAGCGCAGGTCGACCATGCCAGATGAACCTTGATGCTGATGCGCGTGGTCATAACCATAGAGCTGATGATGGCTGTGATGCAGCCGCCGACGACCAGCAATTCTCGTGCAGCAGGCGTCGTATTGATTACCGAAGCGACCCGGACCAGCATGAAACCGCCGAGATTCACCACCCCTGCATGCAGTAGCGCAGAGACCGGAGTGGGAGCTTCCATAACTTGAATGAGCCAGCCGTGCAGCGGAAGCTGAGCGCACTGAATCATGGCGCTCACAGCCAAGAGAATTGCCGCGATGTGGATTGAAGCAGGTACGACGCCGATGGCCCCGATATGACGAGCGATTTCGTTCAGCTCGAAGCTTCTGGTCTGTGTCCAAAGTATGACCACAGCACCAAGAAGGGCCAGGTCGCCTAGCCGGCTGGCTAGAAGTTTTTTGTGGGCGGCAATCACAGCCGCCTGTCGATAGGGGTAGAGCGCGAGGAGACCGTGGAGTGTGAGGCTTGTAAGTATCCACGCTGCCAGGAAGACCAGGAGATTGTTGGTCACGACAAGCAGGCTGACCGCGCTGAGGGTCCACATGAGGTTGCCAATATATCGGCCCTCTTCCGCATCTCCACACATATAGGCCCGCGAGTAGCTAGCAATGATCCAGCCAAGAAAGGATACAAGCAGAAGCATCAGGACTGAGACCAGATCGAAGCGAAAGCTGAAGGCTAAGCTACCAACTCGAAACAGCGAATCAATTCGCGGTTTATGGGTCATTGATCTTGCATGGACGAAAGCGTCCCCACAGAAAAACAGGGCAAAAATCAGAGCAGTGGTGCTTGCGAAGAGAGTCGCGCTCCAAGCCTTTTGAATTTGAAGCCTGCCTAATGAAGCTAACTTGCCCGCAATGCCGCCCAGAAAGAAGATGACCACTGGAATGCAGAGTAAATTGGCGTTCTGGAAACCCCAGAAGGTGTAAGACACAGACATTTGATACCGACCTTTCGCTACAACAACTTTCAGGCATACGGAAAAATCTGTAAAATGCATATATCAGAAGAAAACGTTCATTTAAAACGATGGATACGAGATGAGACTGAATTATCACCATCTGCACTATTTCTGGGCCGTGGCGAAGGACGGCAACCTGACGCGGACTGCGGCGCATCTTCATGTCTCGCAATCGGCGCTCTCTGCGCAGATCAAGTCTCTCGAAGATGATCTCGGACATCGTTTATTTGATCGTCTGGGGAGGAGCCTCCAACTTACAGAGGCGGGGCGACTCGCTTTGAGCTATGCCGAGACCATCTTCGCCACGGGCAATGAACTCTCCGCATTGCTGAAGGACGGTGAGTTCCGCAAGCGACAAACCGTGCGAATCGGCGCTGTGGCCACACTCTCCCGCAACTTCCAGGAGAACTTTGTGCGACCGTTGCTACGCTTGGATGACATAGAGATGGTCCTGCAATCAGGAACACTAACGGATCTTCTTGCACGGTTGAGCGTACACAGCATCGACCTGGTTTTATCGAATCGTCGAGTGCATCGTGACGCTGTGAACCCATGGCAATCACACCGGATCGCAAGGCAACAAGTGAGCCTTGTAGGAAAACCGAGACGAAGCAAACGACCGTTTGTGTTTCCTCAGGATCTCGGTAACTATCCCATTCTGGTACCCGGCATGGAGAGCGACATTCGAGCCGGATTCGACATGCTGTGCGACCAGCACAGGGTAACCTACCGGATTCTGGCTGAAGTAGACGACATGGCCATGCTGAGACTGCTGGCGCGCGACAGCGATGCAATTGCCCTCGTGCCGACAGTCGTCGTCCAGGACGAGCTAAAAATGGGAGTCCTCGTAGAGTATTGCGTCGTGCCTCAGCTATTTGAGGATTTCTACGCCATCACCGTCAAGCGACATTTCCAGTCCCCCATTCTGCGCTCGTTGCTGCAGCGGAGAGATGACGCCGTACTCGGTGGTACTTCCGTGCCAATGTAAACCATGCGGAATACTCAAGAAGCGTTCATCTTGACATAAGTCAGTTCTCGCGACGGCTATTCGACTGTGCTGAGAGTGATTTGTCTCATCGGTAGACCCGGTTTCGAGTGGTCGCGGAACCGGAACTCCCATACTAATCGGACCAGTTTTCTGCATGAATGGTGAGCAATAAGAAGCAAGCTCCCATCAGTAGAAAAGTCGCCCTTTGCATTTTCATTGAATCTCCTCCATCTGCATTTACGTCTACATTTGGTTTTCAGTCGCCTTCAAGTCGACAATTCAAGGATTCACCGGCTTATAGCCGGTGGAGTATTCAGTTGATGGGTGGATTGAAAGTGATCGTAGGTCTCTCGCAGGTGCGATACCAGGGCGAGGCGAAGTGATAGATCTTCACGCCGCCGAACCCGGTTCTAACTTTCAGGATGAATTTGACGTAATACGTATTGCTTCCGTATGGAAATATGTAATACGGATCCGCTTTAAACGATTCGTGGTAGTTCGGTTCTATGGACGTGAAGGTACCAAAACCATTTTGCCCGGGCAATATGAGAAGGTTAGTGTCGCAATCGTCTTTGTCGCAAATGAAAATGCCTCCGTGTTCTCCCGGAAATGATTCTCCGACCCAAAGCGAGTACCTGCTTTCGTTCGAGACGGTAAACTTGATCTCGCACTCACCGGCGTTTTTCTTGAGCATCTCGGCACTCTTTGCTTCTTCTTGTGCATCGAGCTGCTTTTGCTGCTGCCGGTTGTAGTAGACGTCGATGTTCTGCTGGGCAGTTTGCGCCAGGGCACCGCCCTGCGCCACAACTTTTGTCCACCAGATGACGGCTGTGGCTTCATCCTGGGTTACGCCCTTTCCTGTAGCGTATGAGTTGGCGAGGCTATCCTGCGCTGGCGCGTATCCCTGCAGGGCCGCCTTCCGCCACCACTCAACTGCAAGAGCAAGATTCTGCGGTTCGCCCTGGCCGTTCCAGTACGCATTGCCCAGATTGAACTGAGCGCCCGCGTAGCCCTGATCCGCTGCCTTTTGATACCAATAGACGGATGTCGCGAAATTATTCGGCACGCCTTGACCGTAAAAATATTGAGACCCAAAAGCGCATTCCGCTTCTGCGTTTCCCTGGTCGGCTGCCTTCTGGAACCAGTAGGCGGATTTAACGAAATCCCGCATGACTCCCTGACCAAAGTAGTAGGCAATGCCCAGGTGAGTTTCAGCATCGGCATCACCGTGCTTGGCCAGCCTTTTCCATTGCCTCAAATTGCCAGCGTACGAACAGCCCACTCCCATCGCCAGCAGAATCAAGGCTGCTGCGATTTGGCGAATTGCGATGAATCGGCGCTTTGGCTCTCTCGAAACTTGATTGCGCATCGTTGAACCTCACTACGGCTTGTCGTGTGCGACAGCCTTAAATCGCATGTATAAATTTCGGAGCTCGAACCATGTACCCATCGGGCATCCGTACAACAGCGGGGGATTGACCAGAGCGGCGGCTCCCACCAACTCTGTCACACTGCCCGGGGCGCCTTGCGACACGACGGCAGCCCCATTCAGTGCCGCATCTGAATTGGTGATCCATATATTTCCTGATATGTAGTGGCGATTTCAACAAAAACATCACAAAAACATTGTGGATATTTACAAGAGATGGCCCTTTAGAAGCATCCAGCCGGGAAGGTAATTCGATCCCCTCCCCGGCTGAATCGTGCGCGAAAGTACCGTAACAGCTTATTGGACCGTCAACGTCACGGTAGCGGTCTGCGTGAGCGCACTAGCCCCCGAACCAGACAATGCGGTTACCGTCACCGTGCTGTTTCCGGCGGGAGTTCCGCCATTTTTCGGCGACGCGCTTCCGCCGCCGCAACCAACCACCATGCCTCCCACGCCCAGCAGCAATGCAAGGCAAAGGAACAGCGGCAACCGCTTCTTCCTGCGGATGAAGAATAGGCTCAGCGCCAGCGTGATGCCGCTGCCGGCAAAGGGCCACGGCATGGAGTTTCTGCTAGTGGCCGCCGTGGTGGCGATGGTCATCGTGGTGGTGCTGGCTGCACTGCCGTTCGGTGTTACGGTGGCCGGAGAGAAGCTGCACGTCGCTCCACTCGGCAGCCCGGAACAGGCGAAGCTCACCGCCTGGTTGAAGCCACTGACCGGCGTAACGGTAAGCGTGTCCGTACCGCTTTGGCCGGGCATGACCGACAGCGTGCCGGTGGCCGCCGCCAGCGTGAAGCTCGGCGCCGCGTTGATGGTTTCCGTTATCGCCGAAGAGACCGACGCCGCAAAGCTCGTATCGCCGGGATATCGCGCGGTGATCGAGTGTGTGCCCACGCTGAGTGTGGAAGTGGAGTAGGTCGCCACCCCGGAACCGTTCAGCGTCCCGGTTCCCAGCGAGGTTGTCCCATCCAGAAAGGTGACCGTCCCTGTTGGCGCGGATGTGCTGCCCGATGGACCCGAAACCGTGGCCGTGAAGGTCACATTCTGTCCCGCATTCGCCGTGGCCGACGATGTGGCGAGCGTAGTGGACGTGCTGACGGCAACCGCTTGTGCATTCACCAACAGCGTGACGGAGGACGATGTGCTGGTGGCGAAATTCGTATCGCCACTATAGACGGCGGTTACCGGATAGCTTCCTGCCGCCAGGCTGCTCGTGGTGAAGGTCGCGTGGCCGCTGGAGTCCAACGTGCCCGTGCCCAATTGCGTGCTTCCGTTCATGAAGTTCACCGTACCCGTGGGCACCGTGCTGCCGGAAGATGCCGTCACCTGCGCCGTGAAGGTCACCGTCTGGCCTGCGACGGCTGGGTTGGGCGAAACAGTCAACGTTGTCGTGCTCGCAGGCAACGTCGAGATCGTCTTGCCGCTGTACTGATTGAGAAAAATATCCAGATTGGCGTTATTCGGCCCACCACTCACCAGCATCAAATCCGGACGTTTGTCGCCGTTCATGTCCACCGCTGTCACCGACGTGGAGGCCCTCCCCATTTGCAGGCTGTTTCCTGTGGGGAAGGTTCCATCTCCTTTGCCATACAGAATCTGCGTGTAGTTGTTATTGCCGCTCCCGTTGTCTCCCACCACCACATCGGGGATGCCGTCCTGGTTCATGTCGGCGATCGCAAGGTTGGTATAGGAGGCGTCATTCAAGGGGCTACTTAGTGTCGTCTGGAAGGTACCGTCTCCCTTGCCCAACAGCACATTCAGGGTGCCGTTCGGACCGAGCGGATTGCTGGAGCTGATCGCCGCGTTGTTCTGGCTGGCCACGATCAAGTCCAGATTGCCATCCTTGTTCATGTCCGCGACCGCGACCGAGCCCGGAAACATGCTCGCCGTATAGTTGACAGGTTTGTTGAATGCCCCGCCACCCTTGCCCAGATAAACCAGGACCGAGCCTGCGTTGCCGGACGACATCGAACCGAGGTTGGTCAACACAAAATCCAGGTTGCCGTCATGATTGAAGTCACCTGCTGCCAGGCCGTAGGCTCCGGGAGGTGTGTCCACCTGCACCCCCGCTTGGAGCGTGCCGTCTCCATTGCCGAGGAAAAGATAGATTGCGCCTGCATTGGAACTGGAGGCTGTCGCGGTGACCATCACATCCGGCTTCCCGTCGCCATTGAAGTCGCCGACAACAACATCATTGATTGTCCCGCTGCTGGGAAGCATTTCCGAGGTATTTGCCTGGAAGGTTCCGTCTCCGTTGCCCAGCGCAACATAGACGCCATAATTGCCGGACGAGTATCCGGCGTAGACCGCGTCGAGATGCGAATCGCCGTTCATGTCGGCCGCTACCAACGCCAGCGGATAGTCTTGGATCGCCGGGCCTTGGGTAAAGCTCCCTTGCCCATCCCCGGCCATCAACGTCATTCCCTGGATGTTGGAACCACTCACCAGATCGGTCAGGATGTCCGGCTTGCCGTCCCCGTTGAAGTCTCCCACCGCGAAAGCGGGAGCTATCGGGTTGAGTCCGTTATGCGCGACGCTTTGATATGCGGGCGCACCGGCAAAGGTGCCGTCGCCTCTTCCCATCAGGAACTGAAACACACCGTCTGTATTGGGGCCAGCCGAATAGACGCCATTGTCGCCGGAGCCGAGAATCAGGTCAAGATTCCCATCCCCGTCGAAGTCCTCGGCGGCCATATGCTGCGAGCCAGAGATGTTGGCATACGAGGCCCCGGTAGTGAAGGTACCATCGCCTTTCCCGAGGAAAATGGTGACCTCTCCGGCTTGTGCGCTTTGTCCACCGGATGAGCTGAAGATATTCATAGCAATGTCCAGTTTGCCATCGTGGTTGAAATCGCCCGTCACCGGAACTCCACCCGCAACACTGCCTTGAAGGATGATGGGAAGGGTGAAAATCGTAGCGGCAAAGCTGCCGTCCCCTTTACCGAGCATGACCTCGCCATCGTTCAACACCAGATCTTGTTTCCCGTCTCCGTTAAAGTCTCCGATGGCCACACTGAAATTGGCGGTGGCAAGGTTCTCTGCTGTCCCCCCATTGATTGCGGGCTTGAACGTGCCATCTCCATTGCCCAGAAGAACCTGAATATTGCCGGGGCCGAAGCCATTGTTGGGGACGATCAGATCGAGCTTGCCGTCTCCGTTTACGTCGTCGATCGTCACCCCGTTCGGAGTCGGGCCTGCGGCATATTGCACCGGATTGGCGAAAGTCCCATCGGAGTGTCCAAGAAAGACATACACGCCATTCGCACTGACCGTGGATCCGAATCCTTCAGCGGCGATCAGGTCGTTGATGCCGTCGCCGTTGACATCCGCCACGTTGAAGGAAAGCGAGCCCAACCCTAGGGAAGCCGCTTGCGGCAGTGGCGTGGCGGAGAGTGTCCCGGATCCTGGATTGAGAAGGACAACCGCGTAGCCCAAAGTTGGAACAAGATCCACGAACACCTGGTCGCTCTTGCTGTCTTGCCCGAGATATACCAGGCTCTGTGAGGCAATACCAAGCTGAGCGCCCTTGCACCCGAGCGGAAATTGTGCCGTTTGCGCGGGAAGGCTAGCAACGGCGTGCAGATACGCACCAAAATTTGCATTATCGGTTGCCGTGCCCGTGGCTGTCACTGGCAAGGAAACAGGAAAGCTTGTTTCTGTTGTAGTCAAGCCGACCAAAGAAAAGCTGCAATCACCCTGGCGCTGTACACCCAATACTTCTGGCGTGGCCGTAGGCGCCGGCGTGCTGGATGTGACATAGACTCCTGAGGATGAAAGTGTCTGAGCATAATTTACCGTTTGGATCAACCCGTAAAGTGGCGGCGGAAAGGAAACCAAGAGAGAAGGCAGTCGTACTGTTGTGACAGCTGCATTTGCACGAAGAGAGGGGACATCCATTGGACCCTCTCGGTGGTATTCCCCACCGCCATAGAGTTGATTGTGGAAAAGATCATTACCGTTGAACTGATAGCCTTGCGTGTTGCTGTTAGAAGTGCAGTCTTGCGTGCAACCGCTTGCCACGGATGGTGCGGCAGTGTCGTTATTGTCATTACATCCTGCGCATCCCAAAAGTCCATTCGTTACCACGAACAGCATAGCGAGCAGTGATATCTGGACCATCCGTTTATACAGGCGTAAATACGTCCGGCTATTCAAGTACAGCTTCGATGCCACACCAGAGAATCTGTTCATCATCGGCTCCAGACACAGAAAAATGACGTTCTGTAACCTGTGAGCGAAATCGAGAATCTATCACACAATTTTTCAATTATTTTTCGGATGTGCAGATCATTTCCTCAAATATGAAGAAGAATTCACATTCAAGAATGCAGCGCTGAAGTATGAGTGCGACCTCGTAAGCCGGGTTTAGCGTGGCCTGCCCCCTTTTTCCGCACGCAGATAATACAACTCAGTCGGCAGCAGCAGTAGCGGTGGAAAAGCGAAAAACAGGTTGCTCGCTCCCGACCAGCACGGTACATTAGCAGCATTCCACTAAACCCTTCTTGGTTCAGGGATGGAGTTTTGGTGTTCCTCGCCGGACTGGCTCGACTGGCAGGAACTGGAAGTCGGCACGATATTTCCGGTTCAAACATCCCCGTGCGGATGGTTGGAACCATTGCAGGCTGCTACTTGGTGACGCGGTTGCGACACGAGCTTTTTCTGCACATACTGCTTCGGTCGAGCAGCAAGGTGGACTGGCGGTGTCGAGTTCTTCTGTGCATTTTCTGCCTGATTGCTCCCGTCTCAGGTGCAATTTCCGCGCAAACTGCTCTCCTCCAGGGAAAACCCGGTTCCGTTCCCACTCCGCATCTTCTGGCGGCCGGAAAGTCCGTCGAGGTTTCATTGCAACCCAAAGGCTCCGTGGATTTTGCCGTTCCTCTGCACGCGGGCGGGTATAGCGAAATTCATGTTCGGCAAATTCAGGGAATGACCTTAAGTGAACTGATCGACCGCGATGGCCATGCCCATACACCGCGCACGAACGACGGCGGCATCGGTTCGGTGGAGCGCATCTCCATCATTCCCACCGAGAGCGGAGAATTTCATTTGCGCGTGTACAGCCGCGAGTGGCACACGCCCGTCCAGTTCCAGGTGGAATTGCTGCCCGAGCGCACGCCGCAAGCGCGTGACGGAGATCGAATCCTGGGAGAATCGTTCCTGGCGCGGGCGGAACTGCGTCGCCGGAAACCAAACACGGTAGCATCCGTTCATCTGCGAACGACAGCCGATGTGCTGGCGGCCTATTCCAAAGCCTTCCACCTTGGCGTGCGTGCAGAAGACATTGCGCTACAGCGGCAGGCATTGGTTGGAGAAGCGCGATTTATGATCTTCCGCGCCGGGATGTACCAGCAGGGAGTACAGGTCGCAACCCGTGCGACACAGGTTCCTGCAACGACCCCGGACATTGGACAGCAGGCGCTTGCCTGGAAGACGCTGGCGTCGGCACTGGCCTTTGTGGATCGCTACAACGAAAGCATTGCAGCATCGAATCGTGCCTTGACCCTTTATACGCAGAACAACGACCTTTACTGGCAGGGGATTGTTCTCGGAAACCTGGCGGACACCTATCAGCAAATTGGAGATTCCACAAAGGCGCTGGAATCGGTCGATGCGGCCCACCGGATCGCAGAAAAGCTCCGTGACGACTATGGAATCGCCTATACGGACATGAGTGCGGGAGAGATTGATCAGGGGCGGGGGAAGTACCAACAGGCGCTGGATGCCTACGACCGCGCGCTGGATACCGTAGCCGTCACATCGTACCCACAGGTGGAAGCAGAAGTAAGAAGCGACCAGGGAGAATTGTATTCGCAGTTGGGTGATTGGGAACAGGCCAGTAGCGCGTATCGCCAGGCACTCCCAATGCTCGAAACCGACGGCGATACGATCAACGAAATTGAGGTTCTCGGACATCTAGGCGATCTGGCGTTGCATACCGGCCATCCTCAACAGGCCGAGGACTCCTTTCTGAAGGGGCTGCGGCTGGCAACAAGCCAGAAGCTGCTCCGCGAGCAAACGCATCTGGAAGTCGGGCTTGCCCGTACCTGTATGGAAATTACCTGTGTCACCCATCATGCAACGGTCGATCCAATGGCAATCCTTTCGCAGGCGATGGTTGCAGCCGTCCGGATCGATCAAGTTGATGGGGAGGCTGCGATCGATGGCACCATGGGTGACGTGCTTGCCGCAAAACATGAAGATGCGGCGGCGATGCGAATGTACGTTCTTTCCGGTGATCTATGGAAACAGATCCCCAATCAAGATGAAATTGC
>JAJYBW010000101.1 GCA_021778815.1 Acidobacteriota bacterium
TTCTCCGGATCTGGCCCGCGGTCCACTCGATCGCTGTCACCCATGCAGCGCCAAGCATTTCAGATTTTTGAAAGCTTTGAAGTCGGAGAAAATCGGCCCGTTCACGATCAGGCCGTCTGGCGAACCTCAACAGCACTCGGGCCTTTGCTTCATCGCAAACCTCAGTCTCCTCACTGGCAATCTCGTGTATATTCGGCGCATGCAAAAATTCGTCGGATTGTTTGCGTTTCTGTGTCCTATGGCCCTCTGCGGCCAGACGGCGGCGAACCCCGGCGCGACCATTTACCAACGGCACTGCGCCATGTGCCATGACAGCGGAGCGGCTCGCGTGCCGGCTCGCAAGGTGCTGCAGCGACAGACCAGCACCGCGATTGAGGAGATACTCACCTCCGGAGTCATGCGACAACAGGGTTCGATGCTGACTTCGGCCGAGCGCGCCGCCGTGGTCGAATGGCTGGGTCGGGCACCCATTGCCGAGCAGGCCAATGTTGCCGATCCATGCAAGGGCGCACAGCTGGGCAGCGAAGCCGCGCCGTCGTGGACATCCTGGGGCAATGGCGTCGCCAACCTTCGATTCCAGCCCGCAAAAGCCGCTGGCCTTTCCCCCGCGGACGTGCCTCATCTGCGGTTGAAGTGGGCGTTCGCCGCTCCGGGTGTCACGCTAATGCACGCGCAGCCCGCGGTCTCCGACGGGCGGCTCATCTTTGCCGCTGGATCGGATGTCTACGCTCTCGATCCCCGTACTGGGTGCACGTACTGGAACACCGATGTGACCTCCCCGGTCCGCAGCGCAATCGCGATCGCTTCACCCGCGGGAGTTCCTTTCGCCTTCTTCGGCGACCAGGGCGGCATCGTGCACGCCGTGGAGGTCGCTTCCGGCAAGCCCGTTTGGCAAGTCCACGTGGACGTCGATGCGGCGGCCATGGTGACGGGAACGCCCGTCTATTACCGAAAGCGGCTGTACGTCCCGGTGAGCTCCTATGAAGAGCTCGCCGCCATCGATCCGCATTATGTCTGCTGCACATTCCGTGGCAGCGTTCTTGCCCTCGATGCGTTGACCGGCAAAATCCTCTGGAAGACATACACCGTCACCGGCGCGAGTCAGCCGCACATGACGAAGAAGGGCGCCAAGAGTTTTGGCCCTTCAGGCGCGGCGGTGTGGTCGGCGCCGACCATCGATACGGAGAAGGGCTTGCTCTATGCCGCCACTGGCGACAACTACTCCGATCCTGCAACCGAAAACAGCGACGCCGTGCTCGCTCTCTCGCTGGAGACCGGCAACATTGTGTGGTCTCGGCAATTTCGTTCGGGCGATTCCTACAACATGAGCTGCGGGTACCCGAACAGCCCGAACTGCCCCGATGCTGCCGGCCCCGATTTTGATTTCGGCTCATCGCCGCTTCTGGAGCGGATGGCGGACGGCCATCGCCTTCTCATCCTCGCCGCAAAGTCTGGCGGCGTCTACGCCATCAATCCTGATGCGCAAGGCGCGCAGATCTGGCGCGCGCAGCTCGGACACGGAGGAGCACTCGGCGGCATTGAATGGGGGCCTGCCTCGGACGGCCAGCGCTTCTACGCAGCCATCTCCGATGAGGCATTTCTGCCCTCAACAACAGGTTTGGATCTCGATCCCGATAAAGGCGGCGGTCTGTTTGCTCTGAGCCTCAAAGAAGGGAAGCAGGTGTGGTATGCGCCGCCGGCAAAATGCGGGACCCGCCGCCAGTGCAGTCCCGCCCAGCCGGGAGCCGTAACCGCCATCCCCGGGGTGGTCTTTTCCGGCTCACTCGACGGCCACGTCCGCGCCTTTTCATCCACGGGCGGAAAGCTGGTCTGGGACTACGACACCGAGCATGACTATCAGGCAGTGAACGGCGTCCCCGGACACGGCGGTGCGGTGAATGGCCCCGGCCCTGTCATTGCCGGCGGTATGGTCTTCGTTCTTTCGGGCTACGACATGTTCGGAGAAGCTCCGGGAAATATGCTGCTGGCTTTCAGCGTAGATGGGCGATAAAGGATGTGCCGTTGTCGACCAAGCGCAACCCCGGCCAGGTGCAATTATGCAGCGAGTGACAGCCATGTGCAAGGGCAGGGCCTATTTCACCACTCCAGAAAATCTCGACCAGTATCTCCTCATGATTTCCTTTCCCGCAAGATGAAGACGATTCACCAGAGAAGCGTAACCCTACCATTCGACTCGGGAATTCAGAGTGTTCTGGCCGTCGAGAGTCGTTTGAACAGTCCGCTAATTCACCGCCACAGGCGGCGTTCGCAAGTGTTCTCGCAGCACTTCGGCCAATTCCAGAGCCTGCCGTAATTTGCCGGCCGTTCCCGGCGCAAGCGTGGGATCTTCCAGCGCCAGCTGCGTCTGCAGCAGCAAACCGGTAAGCGTCGTATTCATTTCGCCTTCCAGGATCTGGGCGGCCGCCCGCATCGCCAACGACAGCTCTCGTTCCCGCCGTAGCAGGGCGCCTCGAACCTCCCGCAACACGCGGTTGCAACCCGAAATGCCAAGGTTCACCTGGATCGGCACCGCCAGGCCGGCCTGCTGCCACAAGACCTCCGCGCCCGCCGGATCGGCCTCCACCAGACTTTCATCCAGCACCATCACGGCGTATTCTCGGCGGCGCAACGCGGCCAGTGCGGCGCGGCGGTTCTCCGCCACTTCAACCGACAGGCCCAGCTGCCGTCCAATCGCAGCGGCACAATTATCGGCCCCCGACATCGTCGTCACCAACAAGACAGTTTGCGACATGCGATTCCTCCTCCATGGATTGCGGTTGCGTTCGGATGGCGAGCGGTGCGGCAAGAAGGTGGAAGGTGGTCCCTCGGTCGCGACGCAACCCCCTCCTCAAAGAACGGCTGCACATCGTACCAACAGCCCTATCGCGGCTTCTGTGCGCTGGCTCTAGACTTCCGGCTCGTCCGAGATTCCGTATTCCTTCAGCTTGCGATAGAGCGTCGTTTTGCCGATGCCCAGCAGTCGTGCCGCTGTCAGCTTGTCTCCGTTCAGCTGCCGCAGCGTGTTCAGGATGGCCTGTTTCTCCATCTCGGCAATCGTCAGGATGCTGGCATCGGCCTTGCCCGGCTCCCCTGCCGATGGCTCGTCGGCGGCCTGCCGATGCATGCGATACTCCTGCAGCTGCGTCGGCATATCTCCCAGGTGCAACACCGGTCCGGACGAGAGGGCGCAGGCCCGCTCAATCGTGTTTTCCAGTTCGCGCACGTTGCCCGGCCAGTCGTAGCTGCCCAGCACGCGCAGCACATCATCGCTCAAGGTGTAGGACACTCCCGTCTCGCGACGCCGCCGCTCCAGAAAATGCGCTGCCAGCAGAGCGATATCGGCACGCCGCTCGCGTAGCGAAGGCACTTTCACGTTGACGACATTCAGGCGGAAGAAAAGGTCCTTGCGGAACTTACCCTGCTCTACCATCGACACCAGGTCACGATTCGTGGCCGCCAGGATGCGCACGTGAATTGGGATTCGCTGATTCGATCCGATCGGACGAATTTCTTTCTCCTGCAGCGCCCGCAGTAGTTTTGCCTGCAGGTCGAGCGGTAATTCGCCAATCTCGTCCAGAAACACCGTGCCCCCCTCGGCGGTGGCCAGAAGGCCATCCTTGGAGCGGTTCGCTCCGGTGAATGCGCCCTTCACATAGCCGAACAATTCGCTCTCAATCAGGGTCGGCACCAGCGAGCCGCAGTCCACCGGGATAAACGGATGCATGGCATTGGGCCCGTTGTAGTGAATCGTCCGCGCGACAATCTCTTTTCCGGTTCCGCTTTCACCCAAGATCAGCACCGGGTGCGTGGTGTGGGCCACCTTGGACAAAATGCGGTAGACCCGTTCCATTTCCGGACTGCGCCCGATCAGGGTCCCGAATCCATCGGAAGTACGGAGTTTCTCCCGCAGTCGCCGGCTCTCGGTATCGAAGTGGCGCCGTTCCGAGGCCCGCTCCAGCACATCCGATAATTCGTCCATGGTGAAAGGCTTGGTCAGGTACTCGCCGGCCCCGGTGCGCATGGCCTCGACCGCGGAGGAGACAGTGGCATACGCCGTCATCACCACCACGACTGTCTCCGGGTACATAGTACGAATTTCTTCCACGAGGGGCAGTCCGCCTCCGCCCGGCAACTTTAGATCCAGCAGGACGATGTCGGCCATGTGCGCTTTCAGCGCGACGCGGGCTCCATTGGCATCCTCCACGTTGGAAACCGCGAAACCAAGGTTGCGAGCAATGTCGGAGACTGCGGTGCGGATGGCGGCGTCGTCATCGACTACCAGCACATGCATCATGCCGGCTCGCTCCAAGGGGGGAATTTGAGACGTGGGGGTAAACATTCGCGTTGTAGTTAGCATGGTACTCGGGTTCCTTTCCGAACCGCGCCAAAATTGTTGGGTTGCCGGGTACGGACGGGTACCGGTGTCGTCCGGTTCGAGGCAGCTGTGACATCTCTCGGCTGCGAAGCCGCGGGCCGAAGCCTTGCCAGAGTCCATTGCGCCGGAAACTCAATCGTGAAACAGGTGCCATGACCGATCCGGGAATGAACCCGCATCGAGCCGCCGGCCGCCAGGATCAATTCCCGCACGATGGCCAGCCCATAGCCCCGCGTTGAATTGGGGTGACACGCGGTCGGTTTCGTGGAAAATCCGGAATCAAAGATATGGGTCAAGACGTCAGCGGGAATCCCGTTGCCGGTGTCCGATACACGCAGCACCAGCGGACCCCGCGCGGACGGACCGCTCGCATCCAGTTCGATTTTGAGCCGTCCTCCCAGCGGCATGGCCTCAATGGCATTGCGCACCAGGTTGAGCAGGATGCGATCGAATTCCAATTCCCGCAGTGCGGTCGTCTCCGCCCGGGCCACGGTTTTGCTTTCGACACGGATCGTGCTGCCCGCCATGGCTTGGAACAACGGCACCCTCGCTTGAATGATGGCCGCCAGGTCCAGCCTCTTCGGCTCGACGGCCGCCGTCTCCCCAAGGGAGGATTCCAGAGGCGTGGACGTCTGCGCGGAATCGAGCAGCGACGTCACCAGCCCCTGTCCCCGCTCCACGGCATTCGACAGTTCTTCCATCCAGTTGCGTCCGTTGGCCGCCACCGCACCGGAGTTGCGCAGCAGATCGCAGTAGACCTGCAGCACCGTGAGCCAGTTGCGCGCATCATGCGCCAGATGGTTTGCGGTCGCCGCCCGCTGCTCTTGCGGAGTGCAACCCGACAGCGCTGCGGGATCGGTTCGATTCGGCTGATGCTGCTGGAATGCTGCGGTCATGGCAATATCTCCAATCTTGCAACCTGAACAGGACCCTTCAGTCCTCCCGGCCGCTTCCCAGGCACAATGCGCTTCCCATCGGATTCACTCATCCGCCACTCCAGGGGGGAGTCAGACAGTCTCGAAGTCCCTGGTTCCCAGCTGCGGGCCACAGTAGATTCGACTTTCATTCGCTTGCACCGTACTCCATATCACGTGGCGTGCCAAACTGGTCCATCTCTCCTAACCATACGAATTCAAGGTACTTAACTGGAACCGATACCCCCAGCCCTCGTTACCAAAGAAACTTTTCCATATCAAAATGAAATCCCCCCTTCCCTCCCTTTCCGCGTAACTCTAACCAATCAAATCACTTCTCATATATTCCCGAATTGAACCACCGTCGCACTCCTTTCCCACTCCGGAACCCTTTTCCAAAACTCCATCCGAGATCCCATTTCGGCGTTCCGGTCCGCGCCAGGCTCGCCGCAATCGTTACAATAGAATCCACATGTCTGGTCCAATTCACCCCTACTTCCGGCCTGAAGGCCGCGCCACCGATGCCCTCCGTCCGCTTCGCCTCACCCTCGATTTTGTGCCCACCGCCGAAGGCTCGGTGCTCATTGAACTGGGACACACCCGCGTCCTTTGTAACGCCACCGTCGAAAATGGACTGCCAGGCTGGCTGCGCAATCGCGGCCAGGGCTGGGTCACGGCGGAGTACGGCATGCTTCCCCGCGCCACTCTCACCCGCACTCCGCGCGAGAGCGAGCGCGGCAAAGTCGGCGGCCGCACCCACGAGATTCAACGCCTCATCGGCCGCAGCCTGCGCGCTGCGGTGGATCTGAAAGCCCTGGGCGAGCGCACCATCATTCTGGATTGCGATGTCTTGCAGGCCGACGGAGGAACCCGTACCGCCGCCATCACCGGCGCCGCCGTGGCGCTGCAGCTCGCGATCGATCGCCTGGTCGCCGCCAAAACCCTGGCGGCTTCGCCGATTCGCCATCTCATCGCGGCCATCAGCGTCGGCGTGGTCGACGGTACACCGCTGCTTGACCTCGCCTACGAAGAAGACGCCCGCGCGGATGTCGATATGAATGTGGTCATGACCAGCGCCGGCGATTTTGTCGAGGTGCAGGCGACCGCCGAACACAATATTTTTTCCCGCGAACAGCACCTGTCGCTGCTTGATCTGGCGGCGCGCGGCACCCGGCAACTCATCCTGGCACAGCAGTCCGCGCTCGCCCACCGTTCTTAACTATGACGCTCATCACCGCTTCCCTTTCCGCTGACAGCGTAAAATGAAGATGATGGAACGGATGAACCTCGAAGTATGAACCTGGCCTTTCAGGGCCGCAACAACCACAGACCCCTACAAGATAGAAACTAAGGAGTGTATGACGATGAAGCTCACCCCCGGCAAACTGGCCGGCATGAAAGCGCTCTCGGATGAACGTGGCGTGATCGCCGCCGCCGCCATGGATCAACGCGGTTCCCTGCAAAAGTCTCTGGCCAAGGAAAAAGGCGCGCCGGTCGACGACCATGCATTGATTGAATTCAAGACCCTGGTGACCGAAGTCCTCACCCACCACGCCTCGGCAATTCTGCTCGATCCGGAATACGGACTGCCCGCCGCCCAGCACACCAACGGCAAGGGGCTGCTGCTGGCCTACGAGAAGACCGGCTACGACGCCGCCACCCCCGGCCGCCTGCCCGACCTGCTCGATCACTGGTCGGTGCGCAGAATTCAGCATGAGGGCGCGAATGCGGTTAAGCTGCTGCTCTACTACACCCCGTTTGAGAAGAAAGACATCAACGACGTCAAGTATGCGTTCATTGAACGCGTCGGCGACGAGTGCCGTGCGCATGACATTGCTTTCTTCCTGGAAATCGTCGGCTACGACGCTGATGGCGGCGATGAAAAGTCCGTTGCCTATGCCAAAAAGAAGCCGGAAATCGTGACCCAGGCCACCAAGGATTTCAGCGATGAAAAATTCGGCGTCGACGTCCTTAAAATGGAAGTCCCCATCCAGATGGAGTTCGTCGCCGGCACCAAGGCCTTCAAAGGCACCGCTGCCTACACCAGGGAAGAAGCGCTTGCGCTGTTCCGCAAAGCAGCGGAAGCATCCAGCAAGCCCTTCATTTATCTGTCCGCCGGCGTCTCCAATCCCGTCTTCATTGAAACCCTGGAGCTGGCCGCCGAATCCGGCGCCAAGTTCAACGGCGTGCTGTGCGGCCGCGCCACCTGGAAGGACGGCATTCCCATTTACGCCAAGCAGGGTGCCAAGGCCTTTGAAAATTGGCTGAAGGATGAAGGCGTTCGCAACATTGAAAATGTCAACACCGCGCTCAAGGCAGCCACTCCGTGGCATGAACGCTTCGGCATGTAAGCTCGCACCCTCGCCTGAAAGGCACCACCAGCGGGACCGCATACCATGTGCGGTCCTGCTGCTTTTGGATCAGGCCGGGATTTCATCGCAGCAAAAATGACTTCACGCGATACAACTCGCAGCCTCCCGCGCAAATCACGTCTTGACTTCGCACCGGCTTGTTCCTACAGTCGCAGTATGGACGTGAACCGGTCTGGCAACGACGGGACAGGCAGTGATTCCGCGGGAGAACCAACCGAAGCACTCCCCATGGGACCACGCAAAGCCCTGGTCCTGACCGCCATCGTCGAAAATTACATTGCCACCGGAGATCCGGTGGCGTCGCAGGCCATCGCGCGCCAGCAGAATCGCGAAGGCATGAGCGCGGCGACCGTTCGCAATGTGATGGCGGACCTGTCTGAAGCCGGCTACCTGGAACAGCCGCACACCTCGGCTGGAAGGATTCCTACCGCCCAGGCTTTTCGTTATTACGTGGAGCAACTGCTGCGCCGCAAATCTTCCCCGCACCGGGCATTGTCCCAACCGACGCAGGAACAGATTGAAGAGAGCTTCAGCGGCGTCGCCAGCGCCACCGATTTTTTCGCGCGCACGTCGCATATTCTGGCGCTGCTTTCCGGCGGCGTAGGGGTAGGACTGGGAGTGCCGATCGCCTCCGCGGATTGGGAACTGCTGGAACACGTCCACTTTGCGCGGCTGGGGAATGCTCGCGTGCTGACCGTCCTGGTGACCACGGCAGGCGTGGTGCGCGACCGGCTGCTCACGCTCGAACACGATCTGTCTCCGTCCGAGCTTGAAACCGCCGCCAACTATTTGAATCAAAATTTCCACGGGTGGGGACTGGAAAGCATTCGCAAGGAACTGACCCACCGCATGGATCACGAACGCCGGGAGTATGACCAGGTTCTCTGCTCGCTGGAACTGTGGGCAAAAGGCGCGATGAACCCAAGCGGAGACCGCAACGGCCAGGAAAAGTCCATCTTTGTCGACGGCGTCGCCAACCTGATGGCAACTGAAGCTGACCAGAGAAATCTGCGGCAGATTTTTCTCGCCCTGGAAGAGAAGCAGCGCATCATCGACCTGCTCAACGCCTATGTCGACAGCAAGCAGCCCTCGGTGCGCGTGGTCGTCGGCCTGGAAGAAAGCATTCCCGAGATGCGCGACCTGGTGCTGATCGCCGCCCCGGCCCGCCGGGGTGCAGAACACCTGGGAACGGTCGCCGTCATTGGGCCCACTCGCATGCAATATGCCAGCGCCATCGGTACCGTCACGTATGTCGCCGATCTGTTTGGGCGCTGGGCGACTCAGCCGTAACCGATTGCAGCGTAAGCCTCTGGCGTGATGATGATTTCCAGGTTTCACGAGCCGCCCTCGACTTTTGGTCCCCGCTCTTCTCCGACTGGTTACAATAGAGAGAAGGAGTAGGGGGATCGGCATCCCGCAGAGATGACGCGTTTCGCGCATCCCAAGCATCTCTTACTTGAGAGCCTGGACTGCGGGGGCTTGGCACAACGATTTGCCCCGCACCGCATTCCACCAACTGACAAGAAAAATTATGCGACACGACGAAACATCCAAGTCGGGCAGGACAACCCACTCAATGAAGAACGAAAAGGAAACGCCCGCGCCGGCTCCGACAGTTGAAACTGTGGAACCGGAATCCGCTCCCGTCGTCACCTTTGACGCCGCCGCTGCACCGGCAGAGCTCGAGCGCCTGCAGGCAGAACGCGACCAGCTCTTCGACCGCCTGGCACGGCTGCAGGCTGAATTCGATAATTATCGCAAACGCGAAACGCGTGAGCGCGCTGAATATCGCGACTATGCCCTGATCAATACCGTGGAGCAGTTTCTTCCTGTCCTCGATAATTTTCAGCTGGCCCTCAGCACCCAAAGCACAGCTGAGCAACTTCGCTCCGGCGTCGAACTGATTGTCCGCCAGATGGGGGAAGTTCTCCGCTCCCTGGGTGTACAGCCAATTCCCACGGTCGAAACGCAATTCGATCCCCGCGTCCATGAAGCCATTGAAATGGTCGAACGCGAAGATCTGCCCGATCATCAGGTGATGGACGAAGTCCGCCGCGGCTATACCCTGCGCGACCGCTTGCTGCGTCCTGCCTTGGTTCGAGTTGCCACCAATCCCAAACAGAAAACAGCATGAGTCCAACTGCCCGCGTGATTAAAGCCGATTATTACGAAGTCCTCAATGTGGAGCGCACCGCCTCTGACCAGGAGCTGAAGAGCGCCTATCGCAAACTCGCCATGCAACATCATCCGGATCGCAATCCGGACGATCCTGCCGCCGAAGATAAGTTCAAACAGGCGAGCGAGGCCTACCAGATTTTGTCCGATCCGGACAAGCGCGCCGCCTACGATCGCTTCGGCCACGCCGGTGTCAGCAATGGCGCTGGAGATGCCAG
>JAJYBW010000102.1 GCA_021778815.1 Acidobacteriota bacterium
CCCGTCATCCTGCTGGACGCAATGGAGTATTGGCAGCCGTTGTTTGCGATGCTCGACCGCGCTGTAGAGGAAGGATTTCTGCAGTTGCAACATCGCCAGCATGCAATGCGAGCCGCGGGTGTGGCGGACGTCTTCAGGCTGTTGCGGGCGGACCGCCCGGTGCCTCGCTAAAGTTGGCGTGACACGCATCGCAATTGCAGACCGACCGCAGATAGTGCCAGGAATAAATGCCGCTTGTATGGCCATCGTTCCAATCGAAGCTGATGGCATATCGACCGACCGGGTTGACTTTGTTGGGTCGCACCGCCGGTTTGAAGATCGGCAATGCTGTTTTCGGTTCGGGCTTCTGCTCTCCTGGCGCCCGGCCTTCCGCTTCGCGTTCTTCAACGCAGGTGGCGCAGGGGCAGGCGGCACGCAACCAGGCAAAGGTCCAGTGGCTGGTGTGGCCATCTTTCCAGACAATTTCGACCCCAGTGCCATCTGTCTGGTTGACGCGGACATGCTGGGGATCGATGGCTTCGCGCGAAAATTCTTTCTCTGCGCCGGGGGCTTTGCGGGCGACATCGTCCGGAAGAATGCGGATGCCTTCGTGGCTCATATTGTTGTTCTACACCTGAACTCGATGGGCTGTCTGTGCTCGCCGCCTCTGAAATCCGAGCAACTGCAATGTCAGCGTGATCGCACCGCAGCTAACAACGATAGCGACAAACGGTACGCGCTGTTTCTCCATTATTTGGTAGGCAATCGTGTGCAACAACGCAAACAGGAACAGAACGTAGTTCCAGCGCTGCAGCTGTTTCCATCGCGGAGTGCCCAGGCGGCGCAACGCGTAATCGCTGGATGTGACGAAGAGGAGAAGCAGGATGATCGTCGCAATCGAGCCAGTGTAATTGGCGAAGCCGAAAATATCGTGTCGCAGCGGAAAGGTATGTCCCTCGCTTGGCTGGTACACAAAATACAGCCAGGGGCGTCCACGTAGATGTACGCAAAGTCCGATGACTGTGTGGAAAATGCCGAGGATCCCCGCCCAGATTCCGACGTCTCGCCGAAGGTCGCTTGATACTGGAGTGCGTTGGTCCTGTAACAGTTTCCACGGTCCAATGCAAAGCGTGATGACCAGCAAGATCAGAGCCGGATATGCAGTCGAGAAGCTTAGTCTGGTGACAACGTCACGATAAGGGCACGTGATGTAGAGCAAGAACACGGCAACGGCCGTCGCGAGTAGCAGAAAGAGATGGTTCATCCATAATCGATGAATCAGGCGTTTTGTTGGACGATTTACAAAAGCTTGCGCAGCCTTGCTCGTAGCATTCGTCGTCAATACAGTTTCCAGAAAAAGTAGAGGGTCACAATGCAGCCCATGGTGACGACCAGCCCTCGGATGCCGCGAGGTTTGTGCTTGCGTGCAGCGCGTGCGGTGAGATAGCCGCCAAGGCTGCCTGCAATCATCATGGCAGCGCCATAGCGCCACAGAACCGCTCCATAAAAAATAAAGGTCGCAGCTGCAATCGTATTGGAAGTGCTGGTGATCACAGTTTTCAGCGCGTTGATTTCGTGCACACTGTCGATGCCGGCAAAGCTGAGGGTGGCCATAATCAACAGGCCCGCGCCGGCGCCGAAAAAACCGACGTAGAGCGAGATGGCAAAAATTCCGAGGGGCAGCAGAAAGCGCGCCACCGGCCGCAATCCGCTTGCATGGGCTTCATGTTTTCCCTGAAACACGCGCTGCTGCAGTGTAGGCCCCACCGCAAATAGTAATGTCGCGATCAGCAGCAACCATGGCACCATGCGGAGGAAAGTTTGCTGGCGTGTGGCCAGCAGGAGCCGCGCTCCCAGCAGGCCGCCTACAAATGCCGCGGTCAGCAGGGCTGGCAGCATGGTGTGGAATCGCCGTAACTCTCGTCGATAAGCCGCCGCGGAGGTGATTTGCCCGGGCAGCAAAGCCACCGTGTTGGTGGCGTTGGCATGCACCGGCAAGACGCCAACTTGCAACAGTGCAGGGAACGACAGCAACGATCCGCCGCCGGCAATCGCGTTGATACCCCCGGCTACGAAAGCCGCGGAGCATAGCCACGCGAGATGGATCAGAGGAGAAGATAGCACTAATTGAGATTGTAGCGTGCGACGATTTGCCGGTGTTGGAGCGACGACCCGTGAAGCACCCTGCCGAATGTTGACTTAGCTAACAGCAGCGTTGCGCGGCAGACCAACGCTCCCATGCATGATCTCAATGAACGCCTGGGCCGCGCGGCTGAGCGATTTGTCTTTGCGATAGATCAGAACCAGGTCGCGCGCAATTCGAACATCTTCTAGTTCGACGACGCCCAGCAGTCCTGCGGCAAACTCTGTCGCAGTATTGGAGCGGGCCTGGAACCCAACGCCGACGCCTGCAGCAGCGAAGCGCTTGATCAGCTCATTCGACTCCAGTTCCATGGAAATCTCTGGCTTGAGCTGCCCATTGGCAAACATCTGATCAATGGCATCTCGTGTACGACCTTGCTTGGGGAGGATGAGAGGATATGCGGCCACTGCCGCCAGCTTGGTGGTGGGCTTGCTCGTCAGCGGATGACCTGCGGCTGTGATAACGACCATTTCATCCTTGTGAACGGGCACAATGGTCAGGCGCGGATCGTTGACCGGTTGGGTGGTCACGCCGAAATCAACTTCCTGCGACAAGACAGCTTCCAGCGTTCGAGAGCGTTCGTGGCGGGCAATGGAAACGGACACGCGAGGATACTTGCCTTTGAACTGGGCAAACACCTGCGGCAGAATGTAAAGGCAGGTCGCCTCATTGGCACTGACGACGAGTTGGCCGCGAGGCGTACGAGCCATTTCCGCCAGCGCACGAACAATGTTGCGGCGCGCCTGCAAGGTCTCTTCGGCATATTCTAAAAAAAGTCTGCCGCCTCCAGTCAGTGTGACACGGCCACCGGTTCGGTCAAACAATCTGGCGCCGATATCTTCTTCCAGAGCGCGGATCTGCGCAGAAATGGCTGGCTGGGTGCGAAAAAGTCTCTCCGCTGCGCGCGAAAAGCTGGCGTTACGCGCGACCTCGACAAACGCTTTGAGTTGCTCAAAATCCATGGGTCAATACGAATCCGGAACTGCTGCATCCGAGCTAGCACAGCCAATATAAAAATTTGCTATTTGAAGAATAAAGGAAATCTATTCCAGTGTACCTGCGATCCTGAGAAAGGAACTGTGAACGCCGACCGCAAAATATCCAGGATTGCATCGGTCAGGGTATGCGATAGTTGACTCCTAGTGGCTGCTTGGTGCGGACGGTGCGGGGCTCTGCGGAGTGGGCTGGGATGCGCCCTGAGGGTTCTTCTGGGCAGCTTCTCGGGCTCGCTTCTCTGCTTTTTTCCGCTTATAGTGACTGGCGATGTCGGGCCAGAATTCGATGAGTTCAGCACCGATTGCGCCTTCGACCGTGACGGTAAGTCCGCGCTGAAGGGTGTCTGACACAGTACGTTCCTCGGCGGGATAGTAGACGTTGGAAATGGCGGCCCCGATCAGGTTTCCGGCTACGTTGGCATAATTCGGTCCCCAGGTTCCGTCATCGCGTTTGCACCATCCTGTACTTCCAGCAGCCCACAGGGCGCGAGTGATGAATTTTCCTTTGCCCCTCTGGTAATAGCGCGGATCTTCATGCAAAAGACTGGGTAGAACCGCGTTCCCGAAGAAGTTGCCGGTGAAGTAATCGGTATACGCAGCGCCATACCGCTTGGCATAGCCTTGCATACCCTGCCCGTACGCAGAGAAATCATCATCGGCCTGCGATATGCCTGCAACCACGGCAGTCAGGACGAATGGCCACGGATCGGTGACGCTCTTGAAGAACAATTGATACTTCTGGCGAGGGCTAAGTGGAAGGGCGTTGTGATTTTGGGTGGTGTTAAACGTTGCCATCACACCCAGGATGCGCTGCTTCTCCTGCAGCCGGAGTTGTTGCTCTGCCGTCAGAGGCGGGATTGCTTGCGTGCCCTGGGAGGAGGTGCTCTGACCCGCAGGCACTACAGTGTCCGTCGCTGGTACGGAATGTTTCGGAGAATCGGCCTGTTGAAGGGTCGGCAAGGGATTGTCTGGCAGGGTCAGTGAAGCGCTGGCCGATTGCGATTGTGCAAGCGGGGCCGCAAGAAAGAAGATCACGGCCATCGAAGCAGCCGCCCACCGACTGATCTGAGTCAAACGGAACCTCTATCTTGCGAAAAAGTATGGCCTTTCTCGGCCAAGCCCAGTGAATTCCCTGGCAAATCAGTGGAGTGGGTCCGCGCCGACCAAATCTCACGCGAGACGTTCGCATGCACAACTCATATTCGAGCGAAGCAGCCGCCCACGATGCAAACCCGCAGAAAAGACAATTGTTGCTATTTTAAATTACATTGACGCGAGTTATTGGCGGTGTTCGCGGAATCACGGCGCTAAATGGAAAGAGCCTGCCCTGCGCAGAAGCCGGATGCCCAGGCCCATTGAAAGTTGAAGCCACCTAAATGGCCGGTGACGTCGACCACCTCGCCGATGAAAAACAGCCGCGGCATCTTTCGACACTCCAGTGTCTTGGCGGACAGCTCGTTGGTGTCGATGCCGCCCGCCGTGACTTCCGCTTTGGCATATCCTTCGGTGCCGGCAGGCACCACGGTCCAGTGATGCAACCGGCTTTCCCACTCCCTCAGGGAGTGATTGTTCCACTCTTCAGGTGGATGCAGCGTCAGCCAGCGATCGGCCAGACGATGGGGAAGAGTAGCGCGCAATAATCTCTTGGCGGTCTCCGAATTTCTCGGGAGCTTCGGATCGTCCCATGGCCGGGTCCATGCATTGTTTGGAGCCAGATCGATCTCGATCGCGAGGCCCGGCTTCCAATAGGAAGAAATCTGCAGGATGGCTGGGCCGCTTAAACCGCGATGAGTGAAAAGCATGTTCTCGCGAAACTGCATCGCGCCGCATCGCACCGAGACAGAAGCGGCAACTCCGGCGAGATCGGCATAGTTGGCCAGATCGTCGTTTGAAAATAGCAGCGGCACCAAGGCAGGGCGACAAGGTTGAATGGCGATACCAAATTGATTGGCCAGTTGATACCCGAGGGATGTTGCGCCCATCTTAGGAATCGATAGACCGCCAGTCGCGACGACTAAGGCTGCGCAGGAATAAACGGCATCCTGAGTGCGAATTTCAAAATCATTGGAGTGGCTCACCTTTTCAACATGGGTGTTCAAAAAGATCTGCACGCCAGCGTCGCGACATTCCGTCTCCAGCAACGCGACAATGTCGCGAGCGGAACGATCGCAGAAGAGTTGGCCGAGCGTCTTCTCGTGATAGGGAATTTGATGTTTGGTGACTAAGGCAAGAAAATCCTGCGGAGTGTAACGAGCCAGCGCCGACTTGCAAAAATGTGGATTGGCGGAGATGAAATTCTCCGGTCTGCAATGGATATTGGTAAAGTTGCAGCGGCCGCCGCCGGAGATCAGAATCTTCTTCCCAATTTTGTCCGAGTGGTCCACCACAGCCACTCGCTTGCCGTGCTTTCCGGCCTCGATGGCGCACATGAGGCCTGCCGCGCCGGCGCCGAGAATAAGAACATCGAAAACATAGGTCACTTTGGTGGGCCGAGGCAGAGAACTTCTCCATTATGCCTGCTTGTCGAGGAAGCCGACGCAGGCAGCACCTTGGCACCCGATTGGTGTGCAAAGACTCAGGCGATGCGGATGGAACCTAAGCGGCGCTTGGGGACGAGGGTGGAAGATTCCGCCCAGTGGGCTTGCGCGTCAGCAGATAGATCATGCCCAGAATGACGAGGATCGTGAAACAGGCGGCCAAGGCTAATACGCGGAGAATGGAGACCGTATAGCGTCCGGCTGAGGGATTGTAATTGCAGCAGTACAGCAGGAAAAGGTCAGCGGCAGTGCCGATTTTATGGTTCGAGGCGTCCACCATTGCAAGACGCAGATCACGTGGCTCATATTCGATGCCAGAGAAATATTTAGAAAGTCGACCATCCGGGGTCGCCACCATAACGACGCTGGAGTGGGCGAACTGATCCATCTTTCCATCGGGGCCGGGAACTCGAACATAATGAAAACCGGTTGCGTCGCTCAACGCATCGATCGACGGTTGTTGACCGGTCAGGAAATGCACACCCGATGCATCCGCCGGATCGCCGAGCCAGCTTAGAAATAGTTGCTTCTCGCTGGCAGCCTGCTGCGCTGTGTCTTCCGGATCAAAGCTGGCGATGACGATTTCATAATCCTTGCCAGCCTTGAAGCCGGTCTGTTTCAAAGCGTCTGCGGCGCCGTGCATTACTTGCGGGCAAAGCATGCCGCAGCTGAAATAGACCTCGGCCAGAACGACCGGTCGCTTGCCGAAGTAATCTCCCAGAGTTACAGGTTTTCCTGTGGAGTCGACGTAGGTCGCACTCAACGGCAATTTGCGATTCAGATTCTGCGCGATGCCCGCATGTTGCAAATAGGTTGGAAGACCGTTCGAAACGGTACCCATGGAGGCGTTGCTGGCCCCTCCATATTGAGCCTGGCAGGCAGTACCGAAGCCCGCAAACAGGAACATCGCAAGCCACGTACCAATGCGCAGCGTCAGACCAAAAGACGCGGTGGTCGTTTGTTTGCCAATCGTGCATGGGTTGGATGCAGTCACATCTTCCATCCTAGTGGAGTTTGCGGATGTCGTGGAGCGCAGGCTCTCGTCCGCGCATTCGCCGATCAAAATGCTCCGAGTTTGCCCGCGGCCGTAACCTGGCGGCAGCAGATATGGAGTGGTAGCCTGATCAAGGACAATCCGTTTACAAATTGGAGATGGTACCAATGCAGGCAAGTTATAGTGGCGTCGAGCTGCCCAAAGACGGCAAGCCGATCGAATATTCCAACGGAACGTATCAAGTACCCGACAATCCCATCATTCCTTACATTGAAGGCGACGGAACCGGTCGCGATATTTGGCGTGCATCGCAACGCGTATTCGATGCCGCTGTGGCGAAAGCCTACGGTGGAAAACGCGAAGTCAAGTGGTTTGAAATATTTGCTGGAGAAAAAGCATTCGCGCGTTTCCAGAACTGGCTTCCAGACGATACAGTTCAGGCCGCGCGCGACTTGCGGGTTTCGATCAAAGGGCCGCTGACCACGCCGGTCGGAGGTGGTATTCGTTCCTTGAATGTCACGCTGCGGCAGATGCTGGATTTGTATTCCTGCATTCGCCCGGTGCGCTACTACCAGGGAGTTCCCAGTCCGGTGAAGCATCCGGAGAAGCTGGACATCGTGATCTTCCGCGAAAATACGGAGGATGTATACGCGGGCATTGAGTTTAAAGAGGGAACTTCGGAGGCGAAGAAAATTCTGGACTTCCTGAATAACACCATGCTGGCTGGCACTAAGAAAAAGATCCGTGAAGATTCTGGCATCGGAATCAAACCGATCTCGATTACTGGAACCAAGCGACTGGTGCGAGTTGCAATTGCGTTCGCGCTGAAGCATCATCGCAAGTCGGTCACGATGATGCACAAGGGAAATATCCAGAAGTTTACCGAGGGCGCATTTCGCGAGTGGGGATACGAAGTCGCGGTCGATGAATTCAGAGATTCGATTGTGACCGAGCGCGAGAGCTGGATACTCGGCAACCTGGAATCGAAGCCAGGCCTGACAGTGGAGCAGAATGCCGCCATGATCGAACCGGGCCTTGAACATGCGCCGCAAAAGTTCCGCGACGAAGTGTACGCGGAAGTAAAGCACGTCATCGACAGCATCGGCATCAGTCACGGGCAGGGAAAATGGAAGAAGATGCTGTTGGTCAACGACCGCATCGCCGACTCCATTTTTCAGCAGGTGATCGTTCGCCCCGATGAATACAGCGTGCTGGCGACTCCGAATCTAAATGGCGACTACATTTCCGACGCATGCGCCGCGCAGGTCGGCGGTCTGGGAATCGCTCCAGGCGCGAATGTCGGAGACGGATATGCCGTGTTTGAAGCCACCCACGGAACAGCTCCGAAGTACGCGGATAAAGATGTCATCAACCCCGGGTCCGTGATGCTGTCGGGCGTGATGATGTTTGATTTCATCGGCTGGATCGAGGCCGCTCGATTGATTGAAAACTCCATGGAGCGGACAATCCAGCAGAAATTTGTTACCTACGACTTTGAGCGGCAGATGCAGGGAGCCACCAAGGTGGGCACCAGCGAATTTGCAACTCGAATGATTGAAAACATGGATGCGGTCGCGATGACTCGCTGATTGCCATTGAAGAAAAGTTTGCAAAGGAGAAATATGCGGAAGAAAGTTTCGATTGTAGGCGCGGGCAACGTGGGAGCCACGACTGCGCATTGGATCGCAGCTAAGGAATTGGCTGACATCGTATTGGTAGATGTAGTAGAAGGGGTGCCTCAGGGAAAGGCACTCGATTTGATGGAGGCGATGCCGATAGAAAAGCGTGATGTCCACGCGGTCGGCTCCAACGATTATGCGGCCACGGCCAACTCCGACGTTGTTGTCATTACGGCGGGTATTCCGCGGAAGCCCGGCATGAGCCGCGACGACTTGTTGCATACAAACTTTAAGATCATGTCGGATGTTGTCAGCAAAGTGGTGGCGGCATCGCCGGACTGCTTCCTGGTGATTGTCTCTAATCCGCTGGATGCGATGGCGCAGGCCGCGTTCAAACTTTCCAAGTTCAACCGCGAGCGCGTGATTGGCATGGCCGGCGTTCTGGATTCGGCGCGATTCCGCACGTTTATCGCGGACGAGTTGAAGGTGAGCGTGGAAAATGTAACCGCGTTCGTGCTGGGAGGCCATGGCGATACCATGGTGCCTCTGGCGCGCTACTCCACGGTCGCCGGAATTCCGATTACGGAGCTGATGGATGCGGCCACAATCGAACGGTTGATTCAACGCACGCGCGATGGTGGCGCTGAAATTGTGAAGTACCTGAAGACGGGAAGCGCGTTTTATGCTCCTTCCGCGGCTGCCGTTGAAATGGTGGAAGCGATCCTGAAGGACAAGAAAAAAATCCTGCCTTGCGCGGCTTACCTGGAAGGCGAGTATGGCATTCATGGCCTGTTCATCGGCGTTCCGTGCAAGTTGGGCGCGCGCGGTCTGGAAGAGATTATCCAGATCAAACTGACCGACGAGGAACAGGCTGGACTGCAGAAAAGCGCAAATTCCGTAAAGGAACTTTGCGGCATAATCGGCGTCTAGAACAAACTGGCTGAAAAAGAAGAGGCCCGCACGTCGCGGGCCTTTTTCTTCTGGAATTCTTGTCGAATCGTATACACCCTACCAGGGCAATGGTTTTCCCATGTGAATGAAGGCTCCATTCGGTCCATCGGATGGCAAGGTTGCCAGCGCAACGGAAGTCTTCGCGCCGTCGACAATTTCCATAGGAGCGGCGTCGGTGCCCATATCTGTTTTGACCCAGCCGGGATGCGCGGAATTCACTTTAATGTTGGTGTCGCGCAGTTCATGCGCCAAGTGAATGGTGAACGCATTCAGCGCTGACTTCGATGCATCATACGCAAAGGCTTTGCTGTTATAGATCGGGGACTTGGGATCGCTATGCAAAGCGTTTGAAGCCAGGATGCTGGACAAATTGACAATGCGCCCCGCAGAGCTTCTGCGGATCAATGGCAGTAGAGCCTGCGTCAACGAGACCGGAGCGAATAAGTTGGTCTCAAATGTTTTCTGCAGAGTCTCGGCGGAGGTGCTGCTGGTCGTATTCTTACCCCAGCCGCCCTCCTCCGCAATGCCGGCGTTATTAACGAGAATGTCGAGTTTGCCGAAGTGTTCCTGAAAGAACTTGACGGCTGCATCGCGGTCTTTTGCCTGTGTCACATCCAGCTTGAAAGGCTGCGCGTCGATTCCTTCTGCGCGAAGCTTGGCTGCTGCGGCATCTCCCCTAGCGGCGTCGCGCGAACCTAGAACGACGGTGATGCCCAGCTTTCCCAGCTGGCGTGCGGTTTCAAATCCAATGCCTTTATTGGCGCCGGTAATCAGTGCAACCTGCTTGTTTTCGCTCATTGCTT
>JAJYBW010000103.1 GCA_021778815.1 Acidobacteriota bacterium
GTCGCACCAGGCGTGCGCGTACTGATGGATGAAAAGAGGAGCGACTCCGCTGATGAATTCGATGCCGCCAAACTCAATAATGGGCCGAGTGACGGCATTCCACGCCGTGGCAGGAATGGCATTGCGCGACGCACCGATTGCCATCAGCAACATGGTCAACATCTCCGCGTAGACGTCCCAACGATATTTGATGAATCCTGTTTCCGGCAGCCAGCCCATTGATAATGTGTCGCCGCCGTTCAGCATCCATTGCCAATCCACCCGATTGTAGAGAGTAGTGGCCAACGCATGGATGCGGAGATTGCCGCTGAAATACTGGCGACACAATAGAATGCCGGAGAGCAAGAGCGACGTATCAATGGAGGACAACTCAGAGCCAAATAGCCGCTCCCCACTTTCGATGTCCAAAAAGTGATATAGAAATCCGTGTACATGCGGACATTGTTCCAGCAGGAACGCGAGCGTCGTCTCAACGCGCTGCTCGCAAATGGATGGCGGCATGTATTTGCGATGCGCAGCAATGCACAGCGCGCTTAGACCAAATCCCGTGGCCGCGATGCTGGCGACGCGACTCTCAGAGCGGCCAACCGCAGGCGCATGGTCTCGCACCAGGCCGGTCGTCGGATGCGCCTGGTCGTAGAAGTACGCCACACCGCGGCCTTCCATGTCGTCCAACATCGCGTCGACTACGGTGGAGATTTGGGTGAGAGGACGATTGATGAACTGGCCGGGAGGGTGGGGATATTTCTTCGCAACTTCACTTTCCCGCTTCGGCGCATTTTCTTCTGTGGGAGAGGACTGGGGCGGCGCGGGTGCCTGGGCCATCCCCGGCAGGCCCATAGCCAGCCCAGCTGCGGCGCTTACCCCGACTCGGCGTATCAAATCGCGGCGTGTAACGTACTTGTCTTTCAATCTGGCAGCAATCCTTGCTTCGCAGGATAAAGGATGCGGGTCTCCAATCCATTGTCCGTTCTCATGGCACCCCACCCTACATTGTTAGACACCAACTTGCCATGAAAAGGAGCGCTGGGGATTGAATATTTATCAACGGAATTTGATAGCGAGGGCACTAATATTCCAACGACTTGTGCAACCCCATGGCAACTTTTCCCAGAGCGCCTGCAGGCAGTCAAGCGCTTGCTCCGCAAGTGTCGATTTCAGCGTTGTAAATAGCCGCGTCAAGCTCCTGCTCGAACGCAGCGATGATTTCATTCTTCCATCCTTCAGAGAAAAGACCTTTGCCTGTCAGATAGCGCTCCATGAAAGTGATCGGATCTCTGGATTCCAGTTTCTCAACTCTATCTGTCGTTCGATATTGCGCATGATCGATCTGAGTGGGTTCATATTCAGGAAGGGACTGGGCTTCGATCAGCGTTGGACCTCCGCCGGAACGAGCGCGCTCAATGGCTTCCTGAGCCACACGATACATAGCGACCGCATCCTTGCCGTCGACTGTAATGGCCGGAAAGCCATAGTCGGCTGCTGCGGTGCTGATGGCGTCTCCAGGCCCCTCAAGGTTCAGGGGCACGGATACTGCGGGTGGATTATTTTGGCGGACGAAGACAACAGGCAAGCGGCGTTGACCGGCAAACTTCAGGGCGTCGTGCCATTCCCCTAGAAAAATCGAGTCTTCCCCCCGAAAAACCATCGCAACATTGTCATTTCTCTTCCGCTGGTTGGCCAATGCGATGTCGACACACCGTTCGAACGGCGTAGCAACGGCTGAGGCGGGGAGAACGATGTTCAACGGCGCGTATCCACAGTCGCCAGGCACCGAGTTCCCATGGTGCGGACGTGTGTCACGGCAGTAGAGTTTGCTGAACATGGCGGTGAGCGGCACGCCCTTGAGATAACTCAAAATGAAATCGCGCCGCCACGGCGCCAAAGTATCTGCCGGCCGCAAGTCAACCGCAGCGCCGACCGCCGTGGCTTCCAGGCCGATGGAAGAGTAATGATCGCTCTCGCCTGCTTTTTTTTCAAGAATTCGTGCGCGCTCCTCAAGCAGCCGACACTTGAGCATCATGCTGTAGAGTTGCCGCAACTTTTCATGGCTGATCAGCGGGTTGGGGTGGCTTGAGTTCGGCGTCGCGACCGCGAACTGTTCTCTCACTTTTGTCGCCATACTTCAGGTCATCCTCGATACGGATAGTGTAGCGCAGCAATCGCCAGAAATTTTCATGGTCGCGCGGTCGCGCGACGGTTTCTGAGTGGATTTTCCTGCGCGCAACGATTTCCACGTTGATGTGCAATAGCCTGTGAATAACAAGGTCCTCGATGCACGGAACCCGCCTATTTTCGCGGGCTTCAATCGGTTTGCACTATTGGTGTGGCCATTTGGATTGCAGTTGCCGCCGACGGTCAACCCAAGTTGCTTTGCGCAAAGAGCTTCGCCGTTTGTGAGCGGGTTTTCGCGAAAGCTGTTCAGCACAATCGGCATCAGGTGGAATACTCGGCATTGATCCGAACATACTCCGCGGTCAGATCGCAGGTTAGGAATTCGCAGTTCCCGTGTCCCATTCCGAGATCGACCCGGACATGGACGGTCCGCTGCAGCATGGCTTCGTGAACTTTATTCTTGTCGAAATCCTGCGCCGCGCGGCCATTGCGGCACACCGGCAGACCGCCGATCCAGATCGACGCTCGACCGGGATACATCGGTGCTCCAGAATACCCAGCAGCAGCCAAAATTCGTCCCCAGTTTGGATCACACCCGGCGAACGCGGTCTTCACCAACGGAGAATTCGCAATACTGCGCGCGACCCGTTTGGCATCGTTCGCAGACGATGCACCTTCGATCGCCAGTTCAATCACATGGCCAGCGCCTTCTCCATCTTCGATCACCTGTCGCGCCAGAGATCCGCAGACTTTCAGGAGTGCCCGCGAGAACGCTTTGGAGGTTTGCTCCTGAGACGAGTGTGTGACCGTGACTCCGCTGGCTCCGCTGGCCAACAACAGCACAGTGTCGTTGGTGGAGGTGTCGCCGTCGATGGAGATGCAGTTGAAGGTAGGCTCGATAGCCTCATTCAAGAATTTCTGCAGATCCGCCGCATCCACCTTTGCATCGGTGAAGATGTACACCAGCATGGTTGCGTGAGGCACCAATTGGGGCGCGATCATGCCGGCTCCCTTGGCCACTCCAAATAAATGGACCTGCCTATCGCCGATGCTGATCTGAAGACTGGCGATTTTCGCTCGCGTATCGGTAGTTAAAATGGCTTCGGCAAATTGCTGCACGTAGGGAGAGCTTTCGCCAAGCTGTGCCGCCACCTGAGGAAGTGCGGCGACCAGTTTTTCAGCAGGCAGCGGCACGCCAATGATTCCAGTGGAAGATGGAATGACTTCTTCCGTCGCGCAGGAAAATTCTTTTGCGGCAGCCTTGCACACGGTGAGGCAGGCTTCGATGCCTTGTTCTCCGGTAGCGCAGTTTGCGTTGCCCGCATTGACTGCGACGAAGCGAGCCCGGCCACCCGATCGGCGCAAATGATCACGTCCGACCAGTACCGGCGCAGCCACCATGCGATTGCTGGTGAATACGGCCGCGGCTGTTGTTCCTTCCACCGCGGAAATACATGCGAAGTCCGGCTTGCCGCTTGGCTTGATGCCTGCCCGTACCGCCCCAAAGCGAAAGCCGGCCGGAGTGTGATCGAAAGAGAAAGTGGGAGGTGCGAAAGCTTCGTGCGACATTGCAATTATCCTTTTATCAATGGAACTGGAATTGGATTCCCCGTTATTTATCGAAATGAAAAATATTTCTGTGGCCCGCGGGGATGCCGTCGTGCTGCACGACATTTCGCTGCGAGTTGGGCAGCAGGAGCACATTGCGATTCTTGGACCAAACGGTTGCGGAAAATCCACGTTGATCCAAACGCTTACCTGCCAGCGCTACCCACTTGTGCGTGATGACTCTTTTTTGCGAATCTTTGGTCGAGATCGCTGGGACTTGACGGAGTTGCGCAGTCATTTGGGCACCGTTGCGACCGAGCTCCCCGGGGAGCGTACGCCGCATACAACGGGTCGCCATGCGGTCGTGTCGGGATTTTTTTCGAGTTCTACGTTGTGGCCGCACTTCCACGTGACTGAGGCCATGTGGCAGCGGGCGGATGAGATTCTTCACCTGCTGGAAGTCGAGCATCTTCGCGACAAGGCGGTGGGACATATGTCGGTGGGAGAGACGAAGAGGATTCTGATTGGGCGAGCCATTGTGCATCGGCCGAAAATTCTTCTGCTGGATGAGCCCAGCAATGGGTTGGATCTGGCCGCCCAATGGGAATTGCGGCATACGATGCGGCGACTCGCCCAGCAGGGAACTGGAATTTTGCTGATCACCCATCACCTCTCCGACATCCTGCCGGAAATCGAGCGCGTGGTGATGATGCAGGCGGGACGCATCGTCGGCGATGGAGCCAAGGCGGAGATGTTGACTGCGGACCGGCTGCAGCGGCTGTTTGCAGTGGAAGTGGAACTGGCCGAGCGAAATGGTTTCTATCATGCCTGGTAAATTGCCTCGGACGGCCAGTCTAAATTTGTAAGGGAACCAGGTGTTCCTTGACGCGCACCGGACCAAGGACTGCAGTGTCCGGAAGCGTGCCGCGCGCCATGGCGAACTCATCACACGCGTTCAGCCGTGGACAATTCGCGCAATCCTTGTAGATTTTATCCGGCAACGCAGTTCGATCGACCGGGACAAACCCGAATCGCTGGAAAAAACCTGGAATGCGGGTGAATAGGCAGACACAGGGAACGCTATGGCTTTCGGCTTCCTGAATCAGCGCTTCCACCAGGTAGCCGCCGGCTCCCCGGCTTTTCACTTTCTCGCCAACTGCGATGGAGCGAATTTCGGCAAGGTGCGGACCATAGAGATGGAGGGCGCCGCAGCCGAGGAACTCGCCATCGTCGGTTTCCACCACGGTAAAGTCGCGAATGTTCTCGTAGATTTCCGCCGGGCTGCGAGGCAAAAGCGTGCCATCGAAGGAGAGGCTGCGAATTAGGCCGTGAATCGCGTCTGCATCCGGAAGACGCGCTTTACGTGCCCGCATGTTTTCCTCCCCGCGACGCGGTGGCTGCTTCGTCTCCCGGTTTTTCTACAAATCGATTGAGCGGAGGGGCGTTAGAACCGGCCCATTGGGATGCATTGAATTCAGCGAGCGCCAACGCTTCGGCGACGCGCGAGCGCGCGGTCCCGCCGATTACGTCGTGGCAATCGAGCGTCGCTTCCAGAGTGATCGCTGCGAAAAAATCCTGCTCGAACGCCGGGCTGAACTCGCGCAGTTCCTGGAGCGTCAGCCCGTTCAATTCGCATCCTCTGCTGAGACAAGTGCGCACCGCGTTGCCGATGATTTCGTGAGCTGTGCGAAAGGCGATACCTTTATGCACCAGGTAGGTGGCTGCGGCCATTGCGTTCAGAAAACCATGGGTTGCGGCGTCCAGCATCCGGTCCGCACGGAACTGAAGCGCGCCGGTAAAACGGCCAAGCAGGGAAAGCATGGCGTGCGATTCTTCGGTGGCCGCAAAAATCGCTTCCTGCGTTTCCTGCATGTCCTTGTTGTAGGCCAGGGGCAGCCCCTTCAATTGCAATTCGACGGTGTGGGAGGCTGCGATAATGCGACCGGATTTTGCCCGCGCGAGCTCCGTTAGATCTGGGTTTTTCTTTTGCGGCATGGCACTGGAGCCGGTCGAAAATGCCTCTGGCAAATCGACAAAGCCAAACTCCGTCGTCGCGTAGAGAGTGATCTCCTCTGCGAAGCGGCTGACATGCAGTGCAATTTGCGCCAGCGTCTGCAAGTATTCCAGGACAAAGTCGCGATCGCTGGTGGCGTCCATACTGTTCGCCGTCGGGGCATCGAATCCTAGTTCGTGGGCGATCATGGCGCGGTTCAGCGGCAAGGTTGCTCCGGCAACTGCGCCGGAACCGAGTGGGCAAAGATTCAAGCGCCTCGCGCAATCTTCCAGTCGGGAGAAGTCGCGCTGCAGCATGGAAACATAAGCCAGCAACCAGTGTGCGACCAGCACAGGTTCCGCCCGCTGCATGTGGGTGTAAGCGGGCATCGCGGCGTCGCCGGCGGATTTTGCCTGCACCAGGAAGGCTTGCATCCACTGATGCAGATCGTGTTGCAGCGTTGCAATCGAGTCGCGGACGTATAGTCGCAGGTCGGTCGCAATCTGTTCATTCCGACTGCGGCCTGTGTGCAGCTTCAACGCGGTATTTCCGATGCGCAACTTCAATTCCAGTTCAACAAAATGGTGCACATCTTCAGCGTCCGGATGTTTCTCGCGGGCTGACCCTCCTGCCTCAAAATCAGCCAGGATGCCGTCGAGACCGTCGCAAATCGACTTGAACTCGTCTTCCGATAAAACACGCAATTCCGCTAACGCGCGCGCGTGTGCCTTGCTGGCGACCACTTCATAGGGAATCAGCCGCCAGTCAAAACGAAACGAGCGTTGCCAGCCATCGAACGTTGCGTCCAGTGGCTCACGAAATCTGCCCGACCACATTTTCACCGCACGTTCTCCAGGTGCTTCTTCAGGTGCGTGAGGGTGCGCGCAGGCAAGCCAAGAATGCGAATAAATCCAGCAGCATCTTTTTGGTCGTAGCTATCGCCCATGGTGAAGGACGACAACTCCGGCGAGTAGAGAGCGAACTCACTGGCACGACCTGCGATGCTGACGTTGCCTTTATAGAGTGCCAGCTTCACCGTACCGGTCACGCTTTTCTGCGTGGTTGCGACAAAACCATCCAGAGCTTCGCGCAGCGGCGTGAACCACAGCCCGAAATAAACCAGTTCGGCATACTTCAGAGCGATCTGCTGCTTGTAATGCTTCACTTCACGCTCGAGTGTCATTGCTTCCAGTTCGCGATGTGCGGCCATCAGCAGTGTTCCGCCGGGTGTTTCATAAATGCCGCGACTCTTGATGCCGACAAAGCGGTTTTCGACCAGGTCGATGCGACCGACCGCGTTGCGGGCTGCGATTTCATTCAGCAGTTCCAGCAATTGCACCGGCTCGAGACGCATGCCGTTCACTGACACAGGATTCCCTTGTTCGAATCCAATCTCTACGGTTTCGGTGCGATCGGGAGCATCCTGCGGCGAACGAGTCCATACCCAGGTGCTCTCCAACGGGGCGTTGCCGGCATCTTCCAATTCGCCGCCTTCATGACTGATGTGCCACAAATTACGATCGCGCGAATGGATCTTGGTGCGGCTTTGTTCCACCTGGATGCCGTGCGCTTCGGCGTAATCCAGACAATCTTCGCGCGACTTCAAATCCCATTCGCGCCAGGGAGCGATGATCTTCAGTTCCGGTGCTAGGGCTTGATAGGCATGCTCAAACCGAACCTGATCGTTTCCTTTTCCGGTGGACCCGTGCGACAGCGCATCGGCGCCCTCGGCGAGCGCCACCTCGACTTGATGTTTGGCGATGACGGGTCGCGCCATCGACGTGCCGAGTAGATATTTGTCCTCGTAGACCGCACCCGCGCGCACCGTCGGGAATACATAGTCCGTCAAAAATTCTTCGCGAAGATCCAGCACAACAGCCTTTTTCGCGCCGGTGGCATAGGCCTTGGCCTTCACCGCGTCCAGATCTTCTCCCTGTCCAACATCCGCGATCATCGCGATCACATCCATGCCATAGTTTTCATTCAGCCAGGGAATAATGATGGACGTATCGAGGCCGCCGGAATATGCCAACACAACTTTCTTTGCCATGTGAAACTCCTTTTTCGAATCTTGTTAGTAGGACGATTGTGTCGAACGCTTCCGGGGGACGCGAGTGAAAGGCCGCACGTCTTCAAGGTGCGAGCCGGTTGTGTCAGTCTGCGGCGCGGCGTCCAGCAACAGCAGAAGGATGGCTTTCTGGACATGCATCCGATTCTCCGCCTGATCGAAAACGATGGACTGCGCGCTATCCATCACCTCATCGGTGACTTCGTTGCCTCGGCGCGCCGGCAGACAGTGCATGAACACAGCGTGCGGCGCTGCCACCGACATCATTTGGCTGTTGACCTGGTAGGAGGCAAAGATTCGCTGGCGCAATTCCGCTTCGCTTTCCTGTCCCATGCTGGCCCACTGATCGGTGTAGATGGCATCCGCGCCAGAGACAGCCTCGCTTGGATCATTCACGCAGGCGACAGTACCCGCCGGAACATCTTCAGCATTTACAGCTAGCGTTTCGGCTGCCGCAAGGAATTCCGCCTTCGGCTCATAGCCCTTGGGCGAGGCCAGCGTAATGTTGGCACCCGTCAACACCGCTGTCAGCAGCAGCGAGTTGGCAACATTATTGCCGTCGCCAACATAGGCCAGGCGCAGGCCGCGCAGATCCCCGAAGCGCTCTTCCAACGTGAATATGTCAGCAAGAGCCTGGCAGGGATGTTCAATGTCGCTCAACGCATTCACCACCGGTACGCGCGCAAACCGCGCCATCTCCGTGATCGTTTCGTGGCTGAAAGTACGCAGCACAATTACGTCGATCCAGCGCTCCAGGTTATGGGCTACGTCGGCCAGCGTTTCCCGCTCGCCCAGGCGCGAGCCCTTCTGGTCGATAAAAATCGCGGAGCCGCCGAGCGTGTTGATGCCGGTTTCAAACGTCATCCGCGTGCGTAGCGAATCCTTCTCAAAGAACATCACCAGCTGCTTGGCTGCGAGCGCCTGGCGGTAGAGTTCCGGTCGCGCTTTCACGGCATGGGCAGTATCCAGAATCAGTCGTACTTCGGCGGCGCTCAAGTCGCGGATGGAACAAAGGTCGCGGCCCGCAAGCGTGTTCGGTCGCTTGGCGGCGGAAAGGGAAATGGAATCGTCCTGCGCGAGTGCAGTCGACTTCATTGCATAGGATTTAGGGGTCATGCGTGAGCTCCTTGCACTGCGGCTGAAAGATTCGCAGCGGATGCGCTGGACAAAATCTGATCCAGTGCTTGTATTGCCTGGTCAATATGTTTTGGCTCGACGATGAATGGCGGTAAGAACCGCAACACTGTCTCGCTGGTTCGATTGATGATGATGTGGCGCTCAAGCATCTGCGCGGCTACATGCTTCGCCAGTTCGGCATTCGCAAGTTCCATCCCCAGCATCAATCCTTTGCCGCGCACTTCCACAACGGCGGAGTGACGCGCAGCTAAAGTCTGCAATTGTTCGAAGAAATATTTGCCCGTCCTGCGGATGTGATCCAGCAGGTTGTCGCGACGCATGGTGTCGATGACCGCGATTGCGACAGCGCAGGCGAGTGGACCGCCCCCAAATGTGGTGCCGTGCATGCCAGGGGAAAGCGCACGCGCAGCCTCTTCCGTGCATAGCATCGCGCCAATTGGGATTCCGCCGCCGAGCGGCTTCGCCAATGTGGTCACATCGGGTAGGATGCCGTAGTGCTGATAAGCGCACCACTCACCGGTGCGGCCAAGCCCGCTTTGGATTTCGTCGGCCAACAACAATGCGCCCGTTTGCTGAGTCAAGCGTCGCGCCGCCGCGAAAAATTCTTTTGATACAGGGCGGATGCCGCCTTCTCCCTGTACCGGCTCCAAACAAACGGCACAAACTTCTTCAGAGAATTTCGCTTCCAGATCGGCAATGTCGTCGAAGCGCACAAACTCAACGCCAGCCAGCAGCGGTTCAAACGGCTTGCGGTAATTCGGCTTATGGGTCGTTGAGACAGAGCCCATGGTGCGTCCATGAAAGCTGTGCTCCAACGCCAAAATTTTCGTTCCTAATGGATGGCCTTCGGACCGGCGCAAGGTCGCGTAGGCACGCGCCAGCTTCAACGCAGCCTCCCATGCCTCGGTGCCGCTGTTGCAGAAAAAGACTCGATCCAGTCCCGTCATCTCCGTCAGTCGCAGCGCAAGTTCTGCCTGCCCCGGGTGGTAAAAGAGGTTGGACGTGTGGATGAGCTTTCGGCTCTGCTCCTCGATGGCGGCAAGAACTGCGGGATGAGCGTACCCAAGTCCGCACACACCGAT
>JAJYBW010000104.1 GCA_021778815.1 Acidobacteriota bacterium
TGTCCAGACACGTTTCTGGAACGCAGTGGCCCGCACATCCAACGGCAAGTCCAACGCTGCCGGATGTTCCGTTAGTTGGGACAGGACCTGTTGTACTACGGCTCCAAGGCCTTTCTGGTCACGGCGGAGATCTGACAAGGGAAAGCGCGCGGCCAGGTCATCTTCCAATTCGCTTTCGAGCAATCCGAAGGAAATGGCACACAGGCCGACGTCGGTCACCGCAACCAGTATCTTGTCGAGCGGCGAGTCGCTGATGCTGTAGCGAATTTCAATATCTTTTCCTCCGCTGCGCAGTTCTGCCGGTGTCATGCCCAATTGCTGGTTCGCGCCTTCGTACAGGCGGCTGCTGGAGCCAAATCCTGCCTGGTACAGCGCCGTTGTCACCGTGTCGCCTTGTGCTACCTGCTGGCGAAAGCGCTCGATCCGCCGCGCCTGCTGGTATTCCCTGGGAGTAATGCCCAGGCAGCGGCGAAAAATTCGCTGCACATGGAACGGGCTCAAGCCGACAGCCTTTCCCAGCTGCTGAAGCTTGACCGTCTCCTCGTTGTGCCGGTCCAGATAGTTGCAGGCTGCGGTCAGGGTGCGAAGCTGCGGATGTTCCTGGGCGGGGGTACAGCGCTTGCAGGCTCGGTATCCGGCTCGTTCCGCCAGTTCGCTGGTGGCATAGAATTCGACGGATTTGCGCAGTGGTCGGCGACTCGGGCACGAGGGACGGCAATAAATGCCTGTGGTCCGCACCGCATAGACGAACATCGCCTCGGCCGTGGGCATCCGCTCCACCACCATCTTCCATGCGTGGTCCCAAATATGATTTCCAGTCATCGATTCCTCCTTGCCTGAAGACAATCTTCGTCAAGGTTGGTGCCCGGCGCACTCCGGTTCTTGCGGTCAAAATAAAATGCTGCAAAAAAGTATGACATGCGCTATCGCGCGCCGCAGGGTAGGCGGTTCCCGTCAGGATGCGGCAAATTTATGGTCATTCGTCGAGCCGACTGCATCTTATAGCACTGGGAGCGGATAGAGGCGGTCGGAAATTCCTCTATCGCATGAGGAAAGCGCTGATTGCCCTGTTTTTGACGCAGTTCTCGGCGCCGGATATTTCTAAGGAGCGAAGGCGGATTATCGATTGAGGTTTCCGAGGTGCATGAGCCTATTCCCCCATGGTTTGATGGCAGTCATGTTGCTCTGTGCGCACTCCGCGATTGCGGCGGATGATTCCAATCTGCCGGATGCTCCAAAGCCCACCGAGACTGCCGCGGCCACCGCGCGGCGGGCACCGTTCCAGGGTCACCCGCAACCCTCCTCATCCGCTTTGCCGACACCCGCGCCGCGGCTGGCAAAGTATATCGGCACCGATGAAAGCACAGTTCGTCTTTCAGCCAAAGAGAAGCTGGAGTTGTCGGGTTGGGAGCAACTGCAACCCTACGCGTTCACGACTCAGTTGTTCGGCGCCGGATGGGAGCAATTGATCGATAGCGATCCGCAGTACGGATCGGATAGCGGTGGTTTTGGGGAGCGGCTGGGAGGCGCCGCGCTGCTGCAAAACAGCCGCGCCATACTGTCCGACGGAATTATGGCGTCTATTTTCCGGCAAGACCCGCGATACTACCGCCAGGGCCATCGGCCCGTGAAGCAGCGCCTGTATTACGCGGCGGAACGAGTCTTCATCATCCAATCGGACGGAGGAAAGTACCAGCCAAATTATTCGCAACTGCTGGGCAATGCCGTTGCCACGGCGCTGACCATGACATACTATCCCGCCGTCAGCGCCACCTGGTCCAGGACCGTGAAGGGCTATGGAATCTCATTGGCCGCCGGGGCACTAGGAAACGAAATTCATGAATTTACGCCTGTCATCCGGCGGGTCATATTGCATCACCATCGGTAAACGGCGATTGCCGCGACGACAAAAAGGGCAGGCTCTGAGAGCCTGCCCTTTTTTGTGGAATGCGATACCGGTTACTTTTTCGCTGGCGCCGCTTCCGTCGCGGTTGCCTGCTCCTTGAGTGCTTTGGCCTTGTCGGTCGCTTCCCACGTAAAGTCAGGATCGTTGCGTCCGAAATGGCCGAAGGCTGCCGTCTTGCGGTAGATGGGGCGGCGAAGGTTCAGGCTTTCGATAATGTCGCGCGGCGTGAGCTTGAAGTTTTTGCGGACAAGCTGCTGCAGCTTTTTATCGGGGACGGTTCCGGTGCCGAAGGTATCCACCAGCACGCTGACAGGTTCCGCCACGCCGATGGCATAGGCCAACTGCACTTCGCAACGACGGGCCAGACCTGCCGCGACAATGTTCTTGGCAATGTAGCGCGCCATATAGGCGGCGGAGCGATCCACCTTGGTCGGATCCTTGCCGCTGAATGCGCCACCGCCATGGCGGCCGGAGCCACCGTAGGTGTCGACGATGATCTTTCGGCCAGTCAGTCCGGTGTCGCCCATGGGGCCGCCAATGACGAAGCGTCCAGTGGGATTGATGTGGTATTTGGTGTCCTCATCCAGCAGTTCTGCGGGAACCGTTGCCTGAATGACATGCTTGAGAATGTCGGCGCGCAAATCTTCGTTGGTGACGCTTTCCGCGTGCTGGGTGGAGATGACGACGGCATCAATACGAAGCGGCTTGCCGTTGGCGTCGTATTCCACGGTAACCTGGCTTTTGCCATCGGGGCGAAGGTAGCTGAGCTGTCCGGATTTGCGAACCTCCGAGAGGCGTTTGGTCAGCTTGTGGGCCAGGGAAATGGCAAGGGGCATCAGTTCGGGGGTTTCGTCGGTTGCATAGCCGAACATCATCCCCTGATCACCGGCTCCGCCTGTGTCCACGCCCATGGCAATGTCGCCGGACTGCTTGTTGATGGTGGAGATCACGGCGCAGGTGTTGGAGTCGAAGCCATAGACCGCGTTGTCATATCCAATGGACGAGACCACGCCGCGCACCAGCGATTGAAAATCGACGTAGGCGCGCGTGCTGATTTCTCCTGCAATCACCACCAGACCGGTCGCGGTGAGAGTTTCGCAGGCGACCCGGCTGTGCGGGTCCTGATCCAGACAGGCGTCCAGAATGGCGTCGGAGATCTGGTCGGCAATCTTGTCGGGATGTCCTTCTGTTACCGATTCCGAAGTAAATAACAAACGATCTTGTGCTAGCAAATTTCCTCCTGTGCGGGGCAAGCCTTTGAATTTGTGAAACGGACTTGACGGCCGCTGCAAAATTGGACGTGTCTCACGGTCCGAGGAACCGGACAGAAGTGAAACGAACCCAAGATCGCTCTTATCAGGCTAACAAATGTTTAAATTCGGAGGGCAATCGAAGCGCAGCCAATGGGCGAGATTCGGCGATGGTGTGTCGATTATCGCAGTGAATGGGACGAGGCAGAATGGTGCGACTTCTTTTTTGCCTGGGCCACAATGGGTGCCGGCGCCGTTGAATGGCGCGTGGAGGTTGCCGCGTACGCCGAGGGGGGCGACACGATCGACAAAGCGGTGACGCGCTGGCGGACATAGCCGTAAACAATCCAACCCAGGCCGCACAGCAGAAGCAGTAATGCGACCACGCCGGCCCAGCGCAGCTTGGTGTCTGTGACGCGACCACCACGGTGGGTGGAGACACTCAACGCGAAGGCCGCCCAATCCTTATCGCTGCTGGCTGCCGAAGGATTTCTTTGACCGCTGGCGTCCAGGAACCGATCCACCCATTCGCTCTCGTCCAACCCCAGGAAGCGGACATAACTGCGCACGATGCCTTTGCTGAGGATTCCACCGGGCAACTGGTCGAACGCATCGGATTCAAGCGCCTGCAGGCTGCGCACCGTCACCTTTGTCGTCTGGGCGATGTCTTCCAGACTGACAGAACGGCGTTGGCGCTCACAGCGAAGTGCTTCTCCGAAGTGTTCCATGGATGTTGTTCCTGCAATCACAGGCAGAACCTTCTATTTGCGCTGATTATTCGGTGTTTGCAGATTAATCCTGCACAATAAACGAGTCAAATCAAATCCTGCAACCTTGGTCGTGTCAAATTCGATCACGTACCTCTATAGTACCGAAGGATATTGCCCAGTTTCTGGTGCTTTTTTACGGGATAAAAGCGATGTTTTCCACCCAGTCGATATACTGACATAGACACGCATGATCGCAGTGGCGCGCAAGCCGCCCTGCCAATACTCCCCGAATTTACGACCTAAAAATGAACAAGCTCATCTTCGGAAACCTGGTCTATCGCCCCCTTCGTTCGCTTCTCAGCCTGACCGCCGTCGCCATTGAAGTAGTCATGATCATCTCCGTGACTGCCATCATGCTGGGATTCTCCAACGACTCCAAAGCCCGAACCAATGGCATTGGCGCGGATCTGATGGTACGGCCCGCTAATACCTCCTTCATGGTCGGGGTCAGTGGGGCTCCAGTGTCAGCCAAAGTCGCGAACGTGCTGGCTCGTTTGCCGCACGTCACCGTCGCCGCTCCTGTCACAGTCCAGCTCACAGTGGGAAAGTCGCTTGAGAACATTTTCGGCATCGATTACGAAAGCTTTAACGCTTTAAAGCCATTTGTTTTTCTTTCCGGCACTCCCTTCCAACATCCATTCGATGCGATTATCGATGACGTTCAGGCTCGCAGCGGCAAAGGATACAAGGTTGGGGACGAAATCCCGATCATGAACCACCAGTTTCGTATCTCCGGCATTGTGGAGCACGGCAAGGGTGGCCGGATGTTTATTCCACTCACGACCCTGGACCAGTTGATGGGCTCGGACGGCAAAGCTTCGTTCTTTTATCTGAAGCTGGATCAGCTGAGCAACGCTGCGCTGGTGGAACAGGAGATTCACAATACACCTGGCATGGACGGCTACCAGGTGCAGACGATTCAGCAAATCGTCTCACAGGTAACTCCGGAACGGCTGCCTGGCGTCGCCCCCGCCATCAATACAGTTATCGGTATCGCTTGCATCATCGGTTTCCTGGTCATCTTTCAGTCCATGTATCTGGCCGTGATGGAGCGAACGCGCGAGATTGGGGTGCTGAAAGCCCTGGGGGCATCGAAGCCGTACATTGTTTCGGCCATCCTGCGGGAGACCGCGATGCTGGCCGTGGGAGGCATCGTCCTGGGCATCCTGCTGAGCTATGTTGCTCGGGCGGTAGTGATTGCCAGGTTCCCGACGATTGCATTCCCGATCACTGCTTACTGGGTTCTGTATGCAACCATCTTGTCTCTAGTGAGCGCGATGATCGGCGCCGTCTATCCGGCCTATAAAGCAGCTCGTAAAGATCCCATCGACGCTCTGGCCTATGAATAGAGGCTGACCCGCTGGACCGTCGACTTTGCACCATCGACTGCACCGATTGTGGGCTGGTGAAATTGCTAACAGGGAACTTCCGGTTGCGATGCCATGGGGTAACGGAATGCGTGCTGCTTCCAGCGGGCGATGGGGCCTTCAAAATAGCGCCATGAAAGTGCGGAAAATCCAAGCGAAATCACCAGCGCCAGCAACAGCGCAACACTGTGCGGAAGATAGTTTCGCAGCGCCAGGTAGATGGGATAGTGGACGATGTACAGGCAATAGCTGATCCGGCCCAGCCAGCGAAGAAGCGGGTGGCGCAGCAGCCGCGGAACAATCGCCGACGTCCCGCTGACCGCCAGGGTGACCAGCAGCCAGAGCGACCATGCCAGCCACAGGACGGTGTAATCGGTGGCGTTGAAAACACGCAGATCGAATACGCTTCGCTTGGTGATGCCGGTGGCAAAATCGATCCAGATAGCCAACGCAATCAGAGCCGCAACGCATCCATACAGCCAGCGCGCATGGAGTTGAAGGCGAGCTCGCCAGCGGTGACCGTAGTCCCACCAGAGGATCGCCACCAGGCATCCGGCGGCGAGGGAATCCACCTGCGCAAGGAATAATTCCTGACCCCCTTTCGGGTCGGGATAAAAGAATCGAATCCAGGGTGTCAGCAATAATATCGAGGCTAAAACTGCGAGTAGAGGAGCGCGGCGCGCGCGTGTGAACGTGACCAGCGGAGCCCAGAGAATATAGAAATACTCTTCCACTGATAAGGACCAGAGCACGCCGAAGCCCATGACTACCCAGTCTGGGTGCGGCACGATCGTGAGATGTGTGATCAGAGGCGGCAAGAACGCCTGCAAGAAACTGATGTACAGCAATACTGTTTTTACCGGCTGCGGCGAGCCCACACTTGCGGAGGCCACGAAGTACACCAGCAGGGCGAGAAAGTAGAGAGGAAACAGGCGAAGAGAGCGCCGCACATAAAAGATTTTCAGAGCGCCGCGCTGATCGGTCAGCCGCAGCAGAATGGACGTAATCAGAAATCCAGAGAGCACAAAAAACAGGTTGACGCCCATCCATCCCCACTGCGGTCCTAATAAAAGGAGGCTTGGATGATGGATATAATGGCGCATCAGGACCATGGCAATGGCGATGCCGCGCAGTCCATCCAGTTCAAGGATTCTTTGGGCCGGACTGTGAATAGTGGACGAGATCTCGATGGTCCCCGAAAACGGTTGCAGTGACTGGAACGCTCATGCGGCAGAATAGCATCGCGCCATCCGATTAGGGCGCCTCAAGCTATCGCTCGGCACCGGGAAACCCTATCCCATGGAAGGACAGAGTTTGAAAACATTGTCTATTATCGAACGGATACGAGACAATGGCGGTAATCTTCGACGCACTGCTCGACAAATAAATTATGAGTAAAACAGCAATTATTATTGGGGCTGGACCTGCCGGCCTGACTGCAGCCTTGGAATTGCAACGGCATTCTGACGTTCACCCGATCGTGCTGGAAGCCACCAGCGAGATTGGCGGCATTTCGCGCACCATCCGCTACAAGGGCAACCGCATGGATATTGGCGGTCACCGCTTTTTTTCAAAGTCCGATCGCGTCATGGAATGGTGGCTGGATGTGATGCCGGCTGCGACGACCGATGGCGCCGGCAGTGCGATTCCCATCAGCTATCAAAACAAGCAGCGCACCATCCAGGCCGGCGAGCGCAAGCTTGACCCCGAAAGCAATGATCTGGTGATGCTGATTCGTCCCCGCAAGAGCCGGATCTACTTTCTGCGCAAGTTTTTCGATTATCCCATCAAGTTAACTCCTGAAACCCTGCGCGGATTGGGATTGCCTCGCACGGTGAAAGTCGGCTTCAGCTACTTGCGCGCGCGTTTTTTTCCCCGCAAGCCGGAAACTTCGCTCGAAGACTTTATCGTGAACCGATTCGGCAAGCAGCTCTATGGATTGTTTTTTGAGTCCTACACGGAAAAAGTCTGGGGAGTTCATCCGCGCCACATTAGTGCGGAGTGGGGAGCCCAGCGCATCAAAGGCTTGTCGCTCACCAGCGCCGTAAAACATTTTGTGAAGCAGGCATTCTCCGGCAAGAAGAAGGGCACGGGAGATTTGAGCCAGAAAGGAGTGGAGACGTCGCTGATTGAGCGTTTCCTCTATCCGAAATTTGGCCCAGGGCAACTGTGGGAGCACGTGGCATCGATGGTTCAGAGCAACGGCGGCGAACTGCACATGCGGACCCGCGTAACGGAACTTCGAGTGGACGGCAACAGAATTTCTGAAGTGGTCGCCGTCGATGCAGAAGGGAAGACGCACGTATTTCCGGCGGACTACGTCGTTTCCACCATGCCCATCCAACACTTGATTCGAAGCTTGCAATGTCCCATTCCGGCGGAGGTGAAGGAAGTCAGCGAAGGCCTGATTTATCGCGACTTTATTACCGTTGGCCTTCTGGTGAACAAGCTGCTTGTGACCGAGCCTGACGGCAGCCCGCTGAAAGATACCTGGATTTATATTCAGGAGCCGGACGTAACCGTGGGTCGTCTGCAGATCTTCAATAACTGGAGTCCGTGGATGGTCGCCGATCGCACCAAGATGTGGATTGGCATGGAATATTTCTGCAACGATACTGATCCGCTCTGGAAAATGCAGGACGAAGACATCAGGAAATTCGCGGTCGCGGAGATGGAGAAGATTGGGATTCTCAAGGCCTCCGATGTGCTGGACGGCCACGTCGTGCGAGTCCCCAAGACCTATCCTGCATATTTTGGAACCTATGATCGCTTTGATGTGATTCAGAAATTCACCGATCGCATTGAGAACTTGTTTCTGGTGGGCCGCAATGGAATGCACAAGTACAACAACCAGGATCATTCCATGTTGACGGCAATGGCAGCGGCGGAAAACATCATGAACAATGTCGCCGATAAGTCCAACCTGTGGGCTGTGAACACGGAGCAGGAATACCACGAAGAAAAAAAGGCATGATCGCGGAATCGCGCGCGCATCGATGGCAGTGGGCTCTGCTGTGGCTGACACTATGTTTGCTGGCGCTACGCTTTTGCCATTTGAACGCTGACTTTCCGTTGTTCCATTTCTACGATCAGGATGGGGCCAGATTTACCGACGAAGGTTTTTATACCGGCGCCGCGCTGCAGCATTTCACGCTGGGCCATGCATATCTTCCCGGTGGCTGGAACCCGGGCGTGTTTATGCCGGTTTGGCCGTTTCTCGTCGGATTGCTGTTCCACTTCACTGGAGTTAGCGCTGTCGCGGCAAGAGCGCTGGCGGTGGGATGCGTCTGCCTGAGCGTTCTTCTGGCGTATGCAATCGCGCGCCAATATCAGTCGAAGACCTTCGCCTGTCTCACTGCATTTCTCCTCGCCGCCAATGCGCTCGGGTTCTTCTTCGGGCGTCTGGCCCTGCTGGAGCCGGCGTTCGGCATGTTTCTATTGCTGGCCATCTACCTGGCGGGTCGTGTCCGTCCTGACAACTACGCCTTGGCCGTGTGTGTTGGGGTGGTGTTTGTGGTGGCCACGCTGACAAAGACGACGGGTCCTTTCGTGTTGCCGGCCGTACTGTATCCGATATGGGCAAACAATCGTAAGGATCGCGCGGCTGCTTGGAAACTGCTGGGGACGGCGCTGGCGCCCATCATACTTCTGATGGGCTTCGCTAAAATTATCTGGGCCCGGCAGTATGCCGCCGACGCACAGATCATCCTGGGGATGGCTCCGCTGTGGCAGCTTGAGAATTCTCCGTCACGGCTGCTGCGGTTCTTCTTTCGCGGCACCTGGATTGATCCGGTGCTGTTTCCGCTGGCGCTGGCGGGGTTTGTTGCGGCAGCCGGTCGCCTTCGATTTCTGTGGCGCAATCCACTATTCATGATCGCGTTTCTTTGGGAAACCGGGTATGCGGCATTCATCGTGTACCACTACGACGGGCCGCCGCGATACTTCGTCACCATGATTGTTCCCACCATCTGGCTGGCTTTGATTTTTCTGCAATGGATGTGGACTGCGAACAAGAAAGTTGCCGCGGTTGCGACCGTCTGCGTTGCCGCATCCGTCGTGTGGAACATCGCATCCATCGGAGATTATCTTATACATCCGCAGTACACCCTGGTAGACGCAAGCTTGAAGATCAGGCAGTTGATCGCAGCGGAACATGCATCCGGAGCGGCGTCCAATGAGCTGTTGATCGGCCGCGGTGCGGATGAGGTCTCGTTGCTGAGCGGTGGCCTGCCTGCCATGGACAGTGACGGCGCGATGCCGCTGGCTCAGAAGCTGGACGTCTATCGTCCAGACTGGTTCATGCACTGGACAAATCACCCGGCCGCACGCTTGACCACGGTGGAATCAGAGCGAACGCTCATCCAGCGCGCCGATCTTCCGGGACTGGACCCCTTTGACGGCGCGGGAATCCGGTTGTTTCAGCTAGTCCCCAAAAATCAACCTTGAGGATTTGGTCAAGCTGCGTTCAAGCGCTCGCTGGTGCGGGTTGCTTGAGGCGCGGAATCGGCTTGTACCAGTTATGGAAAGCTCGCATCAGCGGCCGTTCCAAGAGCAAATAGCAGATCACGCCAACGATGGTGCAGAACAACGCCCCTAGAAAAACACCGGTGTCCGCCCCGAATCTGCCAAAGAATCCCCAAAAATGCT
>JAJYBW010000105.1 GCA_021778815.1 Acidobacteriota bacterium
GGCGGCGGATTCCACGGTGGCGGAGGCGGGTTCCATGGCGGTGGCGGAGGATTTCACGGCGGTGGAGGCGGATTCCATGGTGGCGGAGGCGGGTTCCATGGCGGTGGAGGCGGATTCCACGGTGGTGGAGGCGGATTCCACGGTGGTGGAGGCGGATTCCACGGCGGTGGTGGTGGGCATGGTGGCGGCGGACATCGCTAGACTGCAAGTCTCCTGATCCTTGGTTCGCTCTATACATTGGCGGCTGTCAGCTGAGTGCTGGCAGCCGTTTGGTTTTGCGGAAGATTTTGGCGGCAATGACTGAGTTGCGTGGCCATGGACCAGGGCAGGCTCGGTGGGGTTGGCGCGCGATCTGGCGTCGACGATACAAGATCGTATAATCAGCGGATGAAGCGAGCACCGCTGGTCGGCGTGGTCATGGGTAGCCGAAGCGATTACGAAATCCTTCAGCCTGCCATTGAAATTCTCCAGGAATTTTCCGTACCGCACGAGGCGCGTGTCGTCTCGGCACATCGCACTCCGGATTGGTTATTCGAATACGCGGAGACGGCGGAAAAGCGCGGGCTGCGAGTCTTGATTGCGGGTGCGGGTGGCGCGGCTCACCTGCCGGGAATGCTGGCGGCAAAGACGCATCTTCCTGTGCTGGGAGTGCCGATTCCGGCGACTATGCTGGCGGGTGTGGATTCGCTACTTTCCATCGTACAAATGCCCAAGGGTGTTCCTGTTGGAACGCTCGCCATCGGCAAGCCGGGGGCGGCGAATGCGGCGTTGCTGGCGATTTCCATTCTCGCGTTGGAGGATCGAGCGCTGCGCGATCGCCTGTGTGCGTGGCGGGAAACGCGCAAGCAGGAAGTGTTGACGCAGAGCTTGCCATCGTCGGAGCCAGGCGCCTGATGCAAACGCAACAAGTGATTCTTCCGGGATCGACAATTGGCATTCTAGGTGGCGGCCAACTGGGACGCATGATGGCCATGGCGGCACGTTCGCTGGGCTATCGCATCCAGGTGCTCGATCCTGATCCCTCCTGTCCGGCTCGTTTTGTGGTGGACGCGTGCTTCGAGGCAGGGTGGAATGATGCGCGCGCTGCCGGCGATCTTGCGCGGGGTTGCGATGTTGTGACGCTGGAGATTGAGCAGATTTCTGTGGCCGCGCTCGAGGCGGCGGAGCGCCATGCGCCGGTGCGTCCGGCCTCCGCAATGCTGGCGATTATTCAGGACCGCATTTTGCAGAAAGAGTGGCTGGTGACGCACGGGCTTCCGGTTGGAGAGTATCGTGCTGTTTCTGATGTTGCGGAATTTCACGCGGCGGTGAAGGACCTGGGCGGTCGATGCTTTGTGAAGAGCGCGCATGGCGGGTATGACGGCCGTAGCCAGGAGAAATTGGGATTTTCGCAACCGGCAGATGCTGCAGCGATCGAAGCAGCATGGAAATCTCTGGGGCAGCGGCCCGTGGTGGTGGAGCGGGCCGTCGAGCTTGCCATGGAAATTTCGGTGATGGTGGCGCGTTCGCCTCGCGGAGAAGTGAAGGCCTATCCTGCGGCGGTCAATCATCACGAGCAGCAGATCCTGGTGTGGAGCGCGATTCCGGCGAACATCTCCGAGGCGATGTCGGCTCACGCGCAAGAGCTGGCGCTGTCGATTGCGGAGCAGTTCGAGTTGGAAGGACTTTTGGCGGTTGAAATGTTTATCACCAAAGACGGGAAATTGTTGGTGAATGAGTTGGCTCCGCGACCGCATAACAGTTATCACGCGAGCGAGCGAGCCTGCGTCACCAGCCAGTTTGAGCAGGCCATTCGCGCCGTGTGCAACTTGCCTCTGGGCGATGTCGAAGTGGTGCAACCCGCTGCCATCGTGAACCTGCTGGGAGATGTGTGGCTGAATGCGAATGCGGAGACTGGCCCGCGCTTCGATCTGGCGCTGGCGGTTCCTGGGGTTCGACTGCATCTCTACGAAAAACATGTTCCGCGCGCAGGGCGAAAAATGGGTCATTTGTCCGCTGTCGGAAAAACAGCGGAGGAAGCCGTGCTGCATGTTGTGGATGCGAAAAGCAAATTGTAACTATCACTGTTTCCTGTTGTGAAGTACGCATTTTAACTTTCCGCGAAAATGCCAAACTTAGCCTCCCCAACCTGGGGCACCTCTGATTCGTCCGGCCTTCGGGGTCAAAATCGGATACCGGAGTATACTTACTCACGCATTAGTACAGACATCGGGAGGACTTAAGAGTGGCTACACGTGTGAGGTTCGCTATTCCGGAGCGCGAGATCGAAAACACTGGAATCACCTTCAGGCGAAGTGTCGACGAAGGGTTATACGGTGATCTGACCATTCGACAAAACTACATCGATTGGAGACCCACCGGAAATGAATTTATTTACCGCGTCTCCTGGGACAAGCTCGCGGATTTCGCAAGGGAGCGAGGAAGGCGCATGCGCCCAAAAGCAACGGCGGTCAAAGCGAAGAAGAAACTGAAACCCAGCGGCGCATGAGCATCTGCGGATGTTGCATGCGCCGCGATACTGGCTTAGCCGATATCGCCGTCCCAGTTTTCCAGGGTCTTCTTTAACTCGGCCATAAATTTCCCGGCATCGGCTCCGTCGATAATGCGGTGATCGAATCCCAGGGTGAGCCGCATAATGTGGCGAACCGCAATGCTGTCGTTGCCATCGGCATCTGTGACGACTGTTGGTTCCTTGAACAGACCGCCGACGCCGAGGATCGCTGTCTCCGGCTGGTTGATTACCGGAGTTCCAAATTGCTCCCCGAAAATGCCGGGATTTGTGATGGTGAAGGTGCCTTCCGCAACTTCGTCCGGCTTCAGCTTTTTGCCGCGCGCTCGCGCAGCGAGATCGGCGATGGCGCGAGCAATACCAAGGAAGCTGCGCTCCTCGGCATTCTTGATGACGGGAACGATCAGGCCCCAGTCAAGCGCGACGGCAACGCCGATGTTGATGTGTTTGTGATAGCGAACTGCGTTGCCTTCCATGGAGGCATTCACGATTGGCATTTTGCGCAGGCAACTTACGACGGCGCTGGTGACAAATGGCATGTAGGTCAGCTTGACGCCGTTGCGCTGCTCATACTTCGATTTTTCACGCTCTCGAATCTTGACGATTCGGGTCATGTCAATCTTGAACACGCTGTGGACATGCGCGCTGGTGTGCTTCGATTCCACCATGCGCTGCGCGATGATGGAGCGCATTTTGCTGAGCGGAACCAGGTCGCCCGGAATCGATACCTCCTGCGGAACGGAGGCCGTGATGGAGGACGCCACTGAAGGGGCAGGAGCTGCCTGGGAGGTTGTCGCTGCGGCAGCCGGAGCATTGCCGCGTTGGCCGACGTAAGCGAGTGCGTCTTCCTTTGTGATGCGCCCGCCAGCGCCGGTACCGGGGATCTGAGACAGGTCGAGGTTGTTCTCCTTTGCGATGCGTCGCACCAGTGGCGAGGAACGTTGACGCTCTCCGGTCGAGGCTGCAATGGGTTGGGGCGCTGGAGTCGGTGCAGTTGCTGCAGGGGCGGCGCTGGGTTGCGGAGTTGGGGCGGCCTTCGTTTCCGCGGGGGCTGCAGCGGCGGAGGCAGAGGTAGCAGCACCGGCGGTGCCACCAATGACGGCAACTACGGTATTAATCTGGGCCGTAGTGCCTTCAGGAATCTTAACTTCCGTCAGCACGCCAGCGGCGGGAGACGGAATTTCGGCATCGACCTTGTCGGTAGAAATTTCAAATAAGGGTTCGTCGCGCGCGACGGTGTCGCCAACTTTTTTCAGCCACTTGGTGATGGTTCCTTCAAAGATCGATTCGCCCATCTGCGGCATGACGACTTCAGTGCCGCCAGTGGTCTGGCTGGACGCTGGTGCCGGCGAAGTCGCTGCCGGAGGCGCGGGCTCGGATTTGGCCGGAGGGGGAGCAGGGACCGGCTCTTTTGCTTTTTCAGGCGCTGTGGCAACCGCTTCCTGCTTGGCTTCTTTCTTCGCGTCCACCGTCGTTGCGGAATTTGATGCCGCGGCGTTTCCCTCTTCTGCAATCACGGCGACAACGGTGTTGATTTCGACCGTGGCGCCCTCCGCAATCTTGATCTCCGTCAGGACTCCCGCGGCTGGCGAGGGAATTTCCGCGTCCACCTTATCGGTCGAAATTTCGAACAAGGGCTCATCGCGCTGCACGGTTTCGCCGGCCTTCTTCAGCCACTTCGTAATTGTCCCCTCGAAGATTGACTCGCCCATCTGCGGCATCACTACGTTGGTTGGCATGGATTCCTTCCTGCTTTCAATTCGCTTTCAGATTTCGCTGGCTGCAAAACATTCGTACGGCGTATGGCTCCGGTGTTGCGCGAGCGTGACGTGGTGTCGGTCGTCGGCCCGTGATTCTAGGGATGATCTGGGATGGAATGCCTGCTTTCCTTGTCGCCAGAGGACGATTGTGCTGCAGAACTGCCCCAAACTCACCATTCTATATGACAAGATGCCGAACAGCGATGCCGCGGCTACTGGGGCTGGCGGCTATTTTGCGAGCCGACGCAAACCATTTTGTGAATGCTTGGAGTCATCCATCCTTATGTTGCACGCAGGCTTCCGTCAGTGCGGCCACCGACTCGGTCCAAAGGATCTGCCTGCCGAAAATGCGGCCGAAATTTCGGGCGACGGAATGCACCGCCTGCTCCATTGTCGGCATCGTGCCGGAGTGTGGGTCGATCTCCTCTTCGAGGCTAGTGACAGCACAGTCGGTGATTCCGCAGGGAACGATCAGACGAAAGTCGCGCAGATCGGTGGTGACGTTCCAGGCAAAACCGTGGGATGTGATGGCTTGCGAGATGTGGACGCCAATGGCCGCGATTTTTTTCTCAGGAATGCTGCCGCCGGGGAGTGTCCATACTCCGGTCTTTCCGGCAATGCGCTGGGTCAGCACGCCATACTCGGCGCAGGTGCGAATCAGGGCCTCTTCCAGCCGACGGACGTACTCGACTGCGCCGAGGTGGGGACCCTTCTTGCCTGGAAATTCTCCACGCAGGTCGAGAATTGGATAGCCGACGATCTGTCCCGGGCCGTGATAGGTGACGTCGCCACCGCGATTGATCTCGTGAACGGTGATGCCTCGACGGGCGAGATCTTCATCGCTGGACAGGATGTTAGAGCGATGGGCATTTCGTCCCAGCGTCAGGACCGGCGGATGCTCCAGCAGCAGGAGGACGTCGCCGATTAGTTGCTGCTTGCGCAACGCGACAAGCTGGCGCTGCAAGTCCAGCGCTTGCGCGTATTCGACGCGTCCGAGATGAAGCAAGTGCAGCAGCATAGCTAGGCGGAATGCCCCCGTTTTTTCCTGGATACCTGTGCACAATCGCAATCGACGCATCCATGCCTGGCACACGCGCCGCAGGCTTTCACCACTTGCTTCTTCAGAGCCTGGCGCGCCCGGTGCACGCGGACTCCGGCATTCGTCGGCGAAATGACAGCCTGCTCTGCAAATTCCTTCAGACTTTTTTCTTCCAGATCGACCGTGCGCAACGCCTGCTGGTACTCCGGCTTCAATTCCGGCAGGACTTCCAGAATGCACTCGCAGACCGAGGCGCGGGTTGCAGAATCGGGCTCGACACTTATTTCCATTTCGCGGGCCCAATGTTCCAGCATGCGTCCCGACGCTGCCTGATGGCGATAGTGGTCAATGACAGCGTTCCGGAGAATGCGATAGAACCAGGCCACGACCGATTCGTCCTGGCGCAGCTTATCGTGTTGCTGCACAGCGCGCAAAAAAGCGATCTGCAGAATATCCTCGGCCACGGCGGGCGAATCCACGCGACGCTCTACAAAGTTTAAAAAGCGCGCCCGCTGCTCCAGCAGAGTGCTTAAAACGCCGGAAGAAGCAGCCTGTGGCATCCCGTCCCCCCTCCATTGTTCCACTGTAATGTTTTCGGGCGGTCTCCGTCTGCACACATAACCGAGGCAACATGCCTCACCAAGGAGAACACGATGACCAAAACGACCGAATCGACGAACTGTTGCAGTGGGTGCCAATGCAGCGCCACCGAGTGCAAATGCGGACCCAGGTGCGACTGCGCTCCATCCTGTCATTGCAAAGAAGGTTGCTGCGGCACGAAAAAGAGCAGCTAGGCGATTCCCAAGTGAAAGGCCCGGCATCCACGCCGGGCCTTTCACTGATTCCATTTCACGGCATTCGGTCAGGCGTTGATGGCCATATTTTCGACGCTGCCAAAACCGTCGAGCATCGCTTCGGCCAGGGTGGGATGCGCGTGGATGGTGAACATCATTTCTTCCACGGTGGCTTCGAGCTCCATGGCGGTGACGGCTTCGGCAATCAACTCGGTCGCCTGGGGACCGATGATGTGGACGCCGAGGATTTCGCCGTATTTTGCGTCGGCAACAATCTTCACGAAGCCTTCGTGCGAGTCGACGATGGAGGCCTTGGAGTTGGCGGTAAATGGAAATTTGCCGACCTTTACCTGCAGGCCTTTTTCCTTGGCTGCGGCTTCGGTTAGGCCGACGCTGCCGATTTGCGGCTCGCAATAGGTGCAGGCGGGGATGCGCTCGCGCCTCACCGGACGCGCATATTTCCCGGCGATTTTCGCGGCGACGACCATGCCGCACATGGCGCCTACGTGGGCCAGTTGCGGCAGGCCGGCGACGATGTCGCCAACGGCGTAGACGCCCGGCTCCTGGGTCTGCATCCACTCATTGACCGTGATGAATCCACGATCCGGCTTAATTTTTGTCTTATCCAGACCAACATCGCCGGTGCGCGGGGCGCGGCCGACGGCCACCAGCACCTTGTCGACTTCCTTGACCATTTGTTTGCCATCGGAGGCGGTGATGGTGACCTTGACACTGGTCTTGGTTTTCTCCAGCTTCTCGAACTTCGCGCCGACAAAGGACTCGATGCCGCGCTTGCGGAAGACTCGCGCCAGCTCCTTGCTGACATCTTCATCTTCATTCGGCACCAGTCGTGGCAGCGCCTCGACGACGGTGATATCCGTGCCGAAGCTTTTGAAGATCGATCCAAACTCGACGCCCACGGCACCGGAACCGATGACGACCATGGACTTTGGAATTTCTTTCAGCGACAGAATCTCCATGTTGGTCAGCACCTGGGAGTCTGCCTGCAGGCCGGGAAGCATCTTGGCGTCGGAACCCGTCGCAATGACTACATTTTTCGCCTGGATGGAGGTGCGCTCGCCGTCTGCGCCAGCGGCCTGCACGTCGACCGAGTGAATGCCATCTTTCGCGGGGCCGGAGAGCCGCCCATGACCTGCGATTACGGTGACCTTGTTTTTCTTCATCAGGAAGACGAGGCCCTTGGCGTGCTTGTCGATGATGGCCTGTTTGCGCTTCTGGATGGTGTCCCAGTTGAGCTTGCCTTCGCCGAGGCCCTCGATGCCGTACTCCACCGCATGTTTCAGGTGGTCATAGACCTCGGCATTGAACAGCAGGGACTTGGTGGGGACGCAGCCCCAGTGCAGGCAGGTGCCGCCTAGCTTGCTTTCTTTTTCAATCAGCGCGACTTTCAGGCCATACTGCCCGGCGCGAATGGCCGCCGTGTAACCGGCCGGACCGCCGCCGATGATGGCAACGTCATAGATTGTTTCAGCCAAGGGAATGCTCCGTTCCGTTGCAGGGTTGGGGTTATTGGATGCTCGACGATGCGCGTTCGAACCAAACAGTCAATTTTACTGGATAGGAATGGCCGGATGCGAATTAGAGGTACGATTTGCGCACAACGAAAGAAAGGCGAGTGCTAAATTCGTATGCAATGAGATTGAAACAGCGCATAATCGTTGGCGCCTGTATTTTTATAGCCGGAGCGCTGCCATATCTCTATACAGTATTCCGTTACAAGCAGCATAATTGGGCACCTCTGACTTATCCCATCGTCCTGAAGCCCGGAATCATCGAATCCCCCTATTTTAGAAGCGATCTTAATGGGACGTACCTGCTCAGTCTGGTCTTGGATACCATGCCGGACTTAAGGAGGGAAGACTGCTTGATTGGGGATGATTTTCCGACGGGCTCATGTAAAGGCGTTCAACGAATTTTGTACTTTAGATGGAAAGTCGTCCGCAGTTCCGCACAAATAATTCAGTCTGGGCAATATGACCACGCCTGGTCGAGTGGCTCAGGAGATGTCGAAGCTGGAATTGGAGGATTTGAAGGTAGAAGAGGCGGTTGGCAAAAAATTGTTTTGAATGTAACCCAGAACGCAAGCGAGCTAAACGCCACTCATCCAAGGCTCCAGGTAGAAGCACATGGGAGATATTGGGAAAAGTGGATCATTTACGGACAGTTTGGGTTCCTTCTTATGATCGGCGTTTCTGTTCCTGCCCTCATATGGATCCTTTGGTCTCTAAACTTCCACCGAAGACAAGAGACGTAGCCCACTGAAATTGATGATCTGCTTGACTGCTTACGCAGCGTCGATTCGGCGCGGGGCGATGCTTTCGACAATTTTGCGGTTTGCATTTTCTGCTTCGCGCAGTTCATAGGACGATTGCATATTCATCCAAAACTGTGCGGTGGTGCCAAAGTAGCGGGCGAGGCGGATGGCGGTGTCGGCGGTAATAGCTCGACGTTCCAGGACAATGTCATTCAGGCGCGGGCGGGTCAGCTTCAACTCTTTCGCCAGCGCATAGACACTTAGCCCGAGCGGCTTCATGTATTCCTCGCGCAGAATCTCTCCGGGATGGATGTTCCATCCCCATACGGGCTTCGTCTTTGCGGTCGCTTTCGCCATGGCTCCCCACCTTTCTACAGTGCTTCTGCTAGTGATAATCCACGATCTCGACGTCATACGCTTTCCCATCGTTCCAGCGAAAGCAAACACGATATTGATCGTTGATGCGAATGCTGTGCTGTCCGGCTCGATCGGCTCTCAATGCTTCCAGCCGGTTTCCTGGAGGCGTGCGTAAATCCTCCAGCACCTGAGCGTCGTTGAGAATCTTAAGTTTCCGCATCGCAACTCGGCGGAGATTCGCAGGCAGCTTGGAAGCTGTTCCGCTGACCCAAAACTGCTCTGTCTGTCGGTTTTTAAAACTCGCGATGATGGAACCAAGCGTACCGAGAAGCAGTACGCTTGTCAATAGCTTTCACTTCGCCCAGTTTTGGACCTTCAAGCCGGGAACACGCTTGAACTCTCGTTCGTTATTGGTCACCAGGATCAACTCCGCTGCCTTGGCGTGGGCCGCAATCCAAAGATCATTGTTGCCGATGGTTTCTCCGCGCGCCTCCAACTGCCTGCGGATCGCTCCATAGGTATGCGCGGCGCTCTCTGGCAGCGGTAGTACCGGGAGCAGCGTTGCCAGTTCCTCCAGTTGCTGGATTGCCCGCACGCGCTGCTGGCTTTTTTCCGCGCCGTAATGCAGTTCGCCGCTGGTGATCACAGAAATCGCCGCTTCTCCGACCTTCAGCTTTTGAAAATGCGCCAGCACCTCCGGCGGACGATGGCGACGAATATAAATGCAAATATTCGTATCGAGCAGATATTTGGGGCTCATTCCAAACCTTCACGCGGTTGCGGCGGGCTGTCGTGCCGGCCATCGGCCATGAAGTCCTCCGGCAAATCCGCAAGCAGATCAAACGCCAGCACCATGGGCCGAACCTTTTCGCGCAGAACGATCTCATTTCCGCGCTGGAAGATTTCGACTTCCTTACTGCTGACACGAAACTGTTTGGGCAGACGTACCGCTTGACTGTTTCCGGACTGAAAAACGCGTGCTTTGGCCATATGCTCCCCCGCTTGAAAGTATACACATCATAGTATATACGCTTTCCCAGGCAACCTTGAGGCTCCAACAGTTTCTTCGGGCAGATTTTTGTCAGCGGGGGGTGACTTGGAACCATGGGGGGAGTTCGGGGCGCGGGGTGCTGCTATCCAGCAGCCACTCGTCCGATGAGGACTGAGAGAAACCATTGGTGGCAAACAATTCCGCGG